>JAPOIQ010000056.1 GCA_029978815.1 bacterium | reverse complement strand
GATCTGGCCCTGCAACTGATCAGGGGACGGCTGGTACGCTGACCGTCCCTTTAAGGGCAGTAGCTCAGTTGGTAGAGCATCGGTCTCCAAAACCGACGGTCGGGGGTTCGAGTCCCTCCTGCCCTGCTGCAGCACTGCTGCAAACGAATACGAAACGACGAAACACATGTCACTAGACGATTTGAACCGCGAACAGAAGCGCTTGTTGAAGCGCCAAGGTGCCCTTGATGACAAGGGTGCTCCTACTCGCGCGCCACGTCAGACGAACCGCAATCGTGTTGGACCTCGCCAATACCTCCGTGAGGTGCGCGATGAGATGCGTAAGGTCGCCTGGCCGGAGCGTCCCGAGGTGATTCGCTATTCGCTCATCGTGTTGGTGACTGTGGTGGTGTACACCGCTTACGTCGCCGGGGTCGATTTCGGTCTTGGCTCGTTGATGCAGTGGTTCTACGCATGAGCGCCGAGGAGAACGACATGATGGACGACGCAGTGCAAGAAGATGTTCTCGTTGAAGATGGCGCAGCAGTTGCCACCGACGAAAACGAAGTTTCTGAGGTCACCGAAGTAGTCGCAGACGATTCCTCCGCTGAGGAGTCCACTGCGAGTGGCGAAGATGCCCCAATGGAAAACGATCCGTGGACCCGTCCGGGCAGCTGGTACGTCGTGCATACCCAGTCGGGTTACGAAAAGAAGGTCACTGCCAATCTTCACGCCCGTATCCAGTCGATGGATATGGAACACAAGATTTATGAAGTCGTGATTCCGATGGAGGACGTCGTCGAATTCAAGAACGGCAAAAAGCAAACTGTTCCTCGCAAGGTCTTCCCGGGATATCTCCTCGTTCGTTGCGAAATGGACGATGAGTCGTGGTACTGCATTCGCAACACGCCAGGTGTCACCGGTTTTGTCGGTCAAAGCGACCGTGGCCAGCGGCCAACCCCGCTTCGTCGTCGTGAGGTTCGTACGTTCCTCGCACCGAAGACTGACGGCGCAGAAGCAACATCTCGTCCAAAGCCAAAGCTCGATTACGACGTTGGCGAAGCAGTTCGAGTCAAAGAAGGCCCATTCGCAGACTTTGCGGGGGAGATCGCCGAGATCAACGCCGATCACCTCAAACTCAAGGTACTCGTCAACATTTTCGGACGCGAGACCCTTGTCGAAATGGACTTCAGTCAGGTGTCAAAGCTCTGAGCATCGGCTCATTGCATTGGCACGATAGGTAACGAAGAGAGAGAACAATGGCTAAGAAGAACGTCGCAGCGATCGTCAAGATCCAGATTGAGGCAGGCAAGGCATCGCCCGCGCCTCCCGTTGGTACCGCGCTCGGTCCGCATGGCATCGCCATCATGGACTTCGTTAAGGCATACAACGCTGCAACCGAGTCGCAGGCCGGAACCGTCGTCCCAACTGAAATCACGATCTACGAAGACCGCACTTTCGATTTCATTCTCAAGACGCCACCAACTCCGGTGCTGATTCGTCAGAAGGCTGGAATTGCGAAAGCAGCCAGCAACCCAGGCACGGAGACTGCGGCCACTATTTCAGATGCCGACGTCGAAGAGATCGCGAAGATCAAGATGCCGGACCTCAACGCCAATGACCTCGAGGCTGCGAAGCAGCAGGTCCGTGGCACGGCCCGCTCAATGGGGATTGCAACGAGCTAAGGCTCAAGGCAGTTCCACCAACAAACTTCTATTCATACACATCCGGCTCGGGACAACCTCGCCCGAGGGATGACAACCACTGAGGGAGACAACAATGTCAGGAAAGAAATACGCAGATTCATTGAAGGCGTTCGATCGGGACACGTTCTACGCACCGACCGAAGCCATCAACATCTTGAAGAGCATCGCAAAAGCGAAGTTTGACGAAACCATCGAAATCGCAATCCGCCTCGGCGTCGATCCCCGTAAAGCAGACCAGATGGTACGCGGAACTGTCGCACTGCCATCAGGCACCGGTCGCGATATTCGCGTTGCCGTCTTCGCAACCGGCCCAGCCGCTGATGAGGCTCGCGCCGCAGGGGCTGACATCGTCGGTGCAGACGATCTCGCTGAACAGATCGAGGCTGGAAAGATGGATTTTGATCTCACGATCGCAACGCCCGACATGATGCCGCTCGTTGGCCGCATCGGTCGCACACTCGGCCCACGTGGCCTCATGCCAAATCCGAAGACTGGCACCGTGACCACCGACGTCGGCCGCGCAGTGAGCGAGTTCAAGGGCGGCAAGGTCGAATACCGCACCGACCGCTTCGGAAACGTCCACGTGCAACTCGGTAAGGCATCGTTTACTCCAGAACAAATCGAAGCGAACTTCCGTGCAGTGATCGATGAGATCCAGCGCGCGAAGCCTGCGAGCGCCAAAGGTCGTTACATCCGCAAGATCACGGTGTCGACCACCCAGAGCCCCGGAGTCCGAATTGACATCGGTCGTCTCCGCCCAGACAACGACTGAGGTTTAAAAATGTCGGAACGCAGATAGCGTTTCGCCGCACATAGCAACCGCTCGCCGAAGACAGTTGGTCCCACGTGGATTTCCACACGGGGTAATGGATTTGCCGCCAACCGAGGTGCTGCCTCCGAACGACGCCGATGTAGGCGTAGGTCGTGTGGTATCGCCGAAATGCGAGCCACCGACATATATGAAAGGAGGAAAGCACCATGACCGACACTGCCACCCGAGCACCACGTCAACATAAGGTCGACACCGTTGCTGAGATCAGCAAGCGCCTGCAATCAGCAGATGCTGTTTTTGTTTCTGAGTACCGCGGAATGACCGTGAAGGCAATCACAGACCTTCGCAACACGCTTCGTGGTTCAGGCGCCGAGCACACCGTGTACAAAAACACGCTTGCTCGTTTTGCCGCAACCGAGGCCGGAGTCGAGGGCCTCAACGAAATTCTTGTTGGACCAACCGCCCTCACCTTTGTTTCCGGTGATGTCGCCGCAGCCGCAAAGGCACTACGTGACGTTGCAAAAACAAACCCGAGCCTCGTCGTGAAAGGCGGAGTGCTGGGAGAAACACTTCTTTCGGCCTCCGATGTAGCAGCTCTCGCAGATCTCCCATCTCGCGAAGAATTGCTCGCCCGTTTCGCCGGCGCGCTTCAGGCACCGCTCGTCAAGACCGCCGGACTGTTGCAGGCATTGCCACGCAACTTTGCCTACGGCCTTGCCGCACTTATTGACAAGCAGGCTGCCTGAGCAGCCAACCCAACTAACTACACATCATTTTCAAATACATCGAAAGAGGAACACACAATGTCGACCAAGGAAGAAATTCTCGACGCAATTTCAAACATGTCAGTCATCGAGCTCAAAGAGCTTCTTGACGCCTTCGAAGAGCGCTTCGAAGTAACTGCAGCAGCCCCTGTGGCCGTTGCTGCTGCTCCTGCAGCAGGTGGAGCTGGTGGCGACGCCGGCGCCGAAGAAAAGGACAACTTCGACGTCGTCCTCGCCGAAGCCGGTGGCCAGAAGATCCAGGTCATCAAGGTTGTTCGCGAGCTCACGAGCCTCGGCCTCAAGGAAGCCAAGGACCTCGTCGACAGCGCACCGAAGGCAATCCTCGAAGGCGCAGCCAAGGCTGCCGCAGAGGACGCAAAGGCCAAGCTCGAAGAAGCTGGCGCAACTGTCGAACTCAAGTGAGTAAATAATTCGGCCTGACGGGCCCCGGGGAGTTCGCTCCCCGGGGCCCGTTGTCGTTACAGGGTGCTTGACATGGGTGGTTCAAATTTTCTACGTTGTCGGCCACAGCACTCCGGCAGTGTCGGTGGTGTCACGAAGCGCCCAAATTGGCACGTTGACGATCCTCGCCTGACGGCGATAGGATCGCACGTTGCTGTGCGTCGTCGTCTGAACACTCCTCCCACTTGTGTTCTGTTGGCGCGCTCGCTCGACCGACTCGCAAGAAATTTGAGGTGAACCGTGGCCAGTTCGACCACCCGTGAGCGTTATTCATTTGGCAACCTCGAGGAGCCTTTAGAGCTTCCCGATTTGTTGGCAGTTCAGCGCGAGAGCTTTAAGTGGTTCCTCGAAGAAGGATTGGCCAACACCTTCCGTGACATTTCGCCGATCAAGGACTTCTCAGAGAACCTTCAACTCGAACTCGATTTCGATCCGTTCGATCCTGACCTTCGCCCAGAGCCGAAGTACTCAGTGGAGCATTGCCGTCAGCACAACATGACGTATCAGTCGCAGATTTTTGTCCGGGCCCGCTTCCTCAATGCGCACACCGGCGAAATCAAAGAACAGATGCAGTTCATGGGCGAGTTCCCAATGATGACCGAAAAGGGAACGTTCATCATCAACGGCACAGAGCGCGTAGTTGTCTCGCAGCTCGTCCGTAGCCCTGGCGTGATTTTCGAACCAGGTGAGCGCTATCGACTCCGTAACCTCACCAAGCACCAGCTCGTGAAGGGCACCATCCACCCGTACCGCGGTGAGTGGATGGAATTCGACGTCGAGCATCGTCCCGGTAAGCACGTCACCTGCGGAACCCGAGTTGCCCGCAAGCGGCGCATCGGCATCTTCGCACTGCTCCGGGCGCTGGGTTATGACGAAGAGAATGCACCAGGCTTCCTCGAGCAGTTCGTTCGCCACTTCGACTTCCTTGAAGACCAGTGGGACAAGGAGCGTGACAACGCCCCAACACGTGAAGAGTCACTCGTTGAGATCTACAAGCGTGCCCGCCCGGGTGAGCCACCGACCGTCGAGTCAGCCAAGGCATATTTCCGTAACGCGTTCTTTGAGAGCCGTCGTTACGACCTCAGCCGTGTCGGTCGCTACAAACTCAACCGTAAGCTCGGCGCTGAAGTCGAGCGTCTCGGCCAGATCTTTGATCTGAGCGGCACCAACCTCGACGGCGAGCCATTGCTTGACCTCCCAGAAGAAGGACAGCACGTTCTTAGCCGTTGCGAAGTGCTTGCAACAGTGACCTACATGCTGAACCTCGTGAAGCAGGAGCCTGGCTACCGTCTCGACGATCAGGACCACTTCGCCAACCGCCGTATCCGCTCGGTCGGCGAACTCATTCAGAACCAGGTGCGCATCGGTCTCAGCCGAATGGAGCGTGTCGTTCGCGAACGCATGACAACCCAAGACGTCGAAGCGATCACGCCAAACACCCTCGTCAATATTCGCCCGGTTCAGGCAGCGATCAAGGAGTTCTTCGGAACCTCCCAGTTGTCGCAGTTCATGGACCAGGTCAACCCGCTCTCTGGCCTCACCCATCGCCGTCGCCTTTCGGCCCTTGGCCCTGGTGGCCTCAGCCGTGAGCGAGCCGGATTCGAAGTACGTGACGTTCACTTCTCGCACTACGGACGTATGTGTCCGATCGAAACCCCTGAGGGCCCAAACATCGGTCTTATCGGTGGCCTCTCAAGCTTTGCCCGCGTCAACGAATTCGGATTCATCGAAAGCCCATACCGTCGCGTTGTCGACGGTCGTGTAACCGGTGAAATCGTTTATATGGCTGCGGACGAAGAAGAGGATTACGTCGTTGCGCAGGCGAACGCTCCGATCAATCCTGACGGCACCTTCAAGAACCCGCGCGTTCTCGTTCGTCGTTCACCACAGGCCGCAAGCCTTGACGACCTCCGCAAGATGCTCGAACAAGAGAGCTTCTTCGGCGCGACCACCGACATTGGTTACGTCGCCCCTGCCGAAGTCGACTTCATGGACGTATCGCCGAAGCAGATCGTTTCGGTTGCAACTGCGCTTATTCCGTTCCTTGAGCACGATGATGCGAACCGTGCACTCATGGGCGCAAACATGCAGCGCCAGGCAGTCCCACTGCTTCGTGCAGAGGCTCCGTATATCGGAACCGGTATCGAAAGTCGTGCGGCCCGTGATGCTGCTGATCTCATCGAAGCCACCGAAGACGGCATCGTGACAGAAGTGACCGGTGAGACCATCACCGTCAACTACTCGAAGTCTGGCAAGACCACGTACCTTCTGTCGAAATTCCGTCGCTCGAACCAAGACACCTGCATCAACCACCGTGTTCGCGTTGCCGAAGGCGACAAGGTGAAGAAGGGAACGCTTCTTGCAGATGGTCCGTCAACGGACCGCGGCGAGCTCGCACTCGGAAAGAACCTCCTCGTTGCATTCATGCCATGGGAGGGCTACAACTTCGAGGACGCCATCATCTTGTCAGAGCGTCTGGTGAAAGATGACGTCTTGACATCGATTCACATTCACGTTCACGAGATTGACGCTCGAGATACCAAGCTCGGCCCAGAAGAAATTTCGCGTGACATTCCGAACCTGTCAGATGACATTCTCGCTGACCTCGACGATCGCGGCATCATCCGCATCGGCGCCGAGGTTGGTCCGGGCGATGTTCTCGTTGGCAAGGTGACACCAAAGGGCGAAACTGAACTCACCCCAGAAGAGCGCCTACTCCGCGCAATCTTCGGTGAGAAGGCTCGCGAAGTTCGAGACACGAGCCTCAAAGTGCCACATGGCGAGTCGGGTAAGGTCATCGACGTCAAGGTGTCAAACCGCGACGACGGAGACGAACTTGCTCCTGGTGTGAACCAGCTCGTTCGCGTCTATGTCGCTCAGACCCGAAAGATCTCGGTCGGTGACAAGCTCGCTGGACGCCACGGCAACAAGGGTGTGATCTCGAAGGTGCTGCCGGTTGAAGACATGCCGTTCCTCGCTGACGGCTCACCGGTTGACATCATTCTCAACCCGCTCGGTGTTCCAAGCCGAATGAATGTTGGACAGGTTCTCGAGGCCCACCTCGGTTACGGCGCTCGCTGGGGATGGGCTGACCCATCATCAGGTGAGACCGTTGGTAACGCACCGGTCCGCGGTATCGAGCGAAAGACCCGCCCAAGCACCGACCCATCGGTGTTCATTTCGACGCCAGTCTTCGACGGCGCAAAATGGGACGAGGTCGAGAAGGCCGGTAAGCACCCGACCATTCAGCAGGTACTGGGCAACCTCACCCCAGAAAGTGTTGACGGCGACCGCCTCATCGGCACCAACGGAAAGACG
>JAPOIQ010000179.1 GCA_029978815.1 bacterium | reverse complement strand
GGCCTTTGAACTTCTGCGTGGCGTTTGCGGGTTAGCGCTTCAATGCAGCATTCATGACACCAATCGAGAGCTGCTCGCGCAGTGTCGACGCGGGTTCAAAGTCTCGACTGCAAGATGCGGCGCAACGTCACCTACGGTCGGTGTATGGCTCTTGACGCACTTCCCGCCGAGTTCATCGGCACCCTTACCGCGAGCACTCAGGAGGTCGCCCGACCTGTTGTTTCTCGTGGTCCGTTCGGCACCAAGGTCGTCGCCACAGTCACCGGCGGCACTTTTGTGGGGCCGAAAATTAACGCGTCGCTGCTTCCCGGTGTTGCTGCAGGAGACTGGGTCACCATGCTCGCCGATGGAGGCTTTTCGCTTGATGTTCGCCTCTCATTTCGTACCGAGGATGGTGCTGACATTTATGTGACGTACACCGGTTTTGCGAAGCCCAACGGTGACGGCACGAGCAGTATTCGCACCGCACCGCGCTTCGAAACCGGCGACGAGCGTTACGCATGGCTGAACGGTCTGTTCTGTGTTGCGATTGGTGCCACTACTGATGAGGGCGTGCGATACGAGGTCTACGCCATCTGATACAGCGATGTTGATGGGCTACGGTCGTCAGCATGGCGCACCCATCGATTACGACTGAAAAGATCAACAACGTCCTTTGCATTTCCGTTGACGACGGAAAAGCAAACGCCTTTTCCATTTCGCTGCTGGAAGCTTTAGGTGAGGAGATCACTCAAGCCGAAGCCGACCCTGACATTGGTGCCGTGGTACTTGCAGGGAACGCCAAGATCTTCGTCGCAGGGTTCGATTTAGATGTCATCAACTCGGGAGACGCAAAAGCGATTACCGGTTTGGTGTCTGCTGGTGGGTCGTTCATCCGTCAGGTGTACGGCGCGTCGCTGCCGGTGGTAGCGGCGTCTACTGGTCATGCAGTTGCCGCTGGGGCACTGTTGTTGCTCGGCTGCGACTACCGCGTCGGAGTTGACGGTCCGGTAAAAATCGGACTCAATGAGGTCGCAATTTCGTTGACGCTTCCCGAATGGGCGTTACTCATCGCACGAGAACGACTATCGAAGCGTCACCTTCAGGTATCGGTTGCAAACGCAAAACTCTTCGATGGCCAAGGCGCAGCGGATGCAGGATTCCTAGATGAAGTCACCGCAGCAGATCAGGTTGTTGGACGGGCGATCTAAGTGGCGCAAGGGTTCGCAGAGCAACTCGATGCTCGGGCATATGCGTCAACGGTGCGGGCGTTGCGTGGTGATGTGCTCAGCCAGATGGATGCAGCAGTTGCCGCTGAGCGTGCCGCTGTCGGTCTCTGATCGCGCTGTCTAGTCAGAAGACTGGGGACGTACACCGATCAACGTGGCGGTCATCGTTGCGATGAGCCTGTCGGGATCGTCGATTGTGTAGAACGCTGCTTCTGCGGCGGTGAGCGTGGTGCCAGCTCTGACAACGGTGCCACGTCCTTCAAAATGTGCTCCTGCTGCGGGGCGAAGAAGGTTGAGTTTGTATTCGACGGTGAGCACCTCGGTGCCTAACGGCATCAGCGTTTGTGAAGCCCAACCGCACGACGAATCGAGAATCGTTCCGATGATGCCGGCGTGAAGAAATCCGTGGTGTTGGGTGAGTGACTCGCTGGCGTTGATGCGAAGCCGCACCTCGCCTGAGGCAACGAGATGCAGTTCAGCACCAATGGTTGTCATGAGTCCTTGTTTGGCGAAGCTGTCCTCAATTGCTGCGGTGACGTTGGGGTCGAGTTCGGGAGATGTCATGGGTTGCTCGCTATCAAAGTTGTGTGCAGCCTGAACGTGTTTCGTTTGACTTGGGGTTGCTCGTGTCAGCATTGCAGACCGGAGTAGTTTCTCGACGCCAGTTGTCGAAAGATTGAGGTGTCGGTTCGTCTGCGCATTCACGTCGCACCGTGAGTTTTTAGAGGCTGGGCGGCGAGATCCGATGAACAGCGAGAGTTGCCTTTCGAAGCTCCTCAGTCGGTGGAGGGAGGCTGCGGCGCAAGGTGATCCATTCCGAGTTGTGCCCCTATCTCAAGTCGACTGTCATGGGCGATACCGGCATCGATTGGAATACCCGTGGCGTCAGCGATGCGATCCATGATGCTGAACATTGCGATGGTCGTGCTTGCGTCTACAACGGCAGATTCCCCCATCGAGTTTTGAAGTTGATTACGTATTTCAGTAATCGTGGCTGGGTCACCTTGCATGACAGCCTCGACGAACTCAAGGAGCTGAGCACCGTCTGGCACGTGTGTTTCGACATTGGCGTCTCTCACGGCATCGACGTTGGCTTCTTGGCCACTGATTCCACTGCTCGCACGGAGCAGGTTGGCGTGTGCAGTAGTTCAATAGAAACATTCGTTGATGAGTGAGACTCTGGAGGCAACGAGTTCGGTTTGCGCACGGCTCAGCGCACGGTTTGGATGCGAAAAGCGTGGGTCAGGCACATGACGGAACGCCATGTAGTGGGTCTCAGCGATGCTGTTGAGGCAGTGCATTTCTGCTGGCACCGCGCTGAGTGCTCGTTCCACTTCTGACACTTGGCTTCTTTCGCCGTAGAGAGCAATCCATTCGGGAGCGTCTGCTTGGCTTGGGGTAAGTCGTGGTACCCAAGATTCGTCGATGGAAGCGCTCGTAGGTCGCTGTTTTGTCGGTTGCCCATCTTTCGGGGCGGGTAACTGTGCTGGATCGACGCCGACAGCCGTGGAAAACACGTCGAGCGAGTTCAGGAAAATCGCAACGCTGAGAAGTTCGACGTAATGCTCAGGGCTGAGTTCACTCTCGTTGATGACGTGTTCATACCAACTCCTTGTGAGCCGGCCCGGATCAGTAATGATGCGGTGAATGATGTCGACAACTTGAGGATCAAGGTCTCCGGGGCCGTCGTGGTGTCCACTGACAGAGAAAGGTGATAGCGCTGCTTTGCGGTCGGCACACAACTGACAGGAACGCGCCGCTCTGGCCTCTTCGGCGATAGCCCGTCGCTCTGATGCTGTCCACCATGTGCCGGGACTTGTCAGGTGGTCGATGACCTGGTTGTGTGAGGCCGTTACGTCATCGCGAATTGCGACGGAGGCGTTGCTGTAGTTGATGGTGGTCATGGGCTTGGCCTGGAAGAGTCTTCGTTATTGTTGCCGAAGTCGTCGGGGGTGACTGGTTGAAACGTAGTCACGCTGTTGTCGGCCGAACGAGTTAGAAATCCGCGCAAGTAGCGCGGTGCGCGACTCTCATCACGAGATGTTTGGTGTTGTCCTGCAGCGGCGGTTACCGGCTCGTTCGTTACTCGACGACTTGCGTACCGTGATCGTTACTGCGGGGGCTCCCGTCTGGGGGCAGGAAAAGGAGAGAGTCATGGATTTCGACATCATGGTGGGCCCAAGCCGATGGAGTGATGCCGCTGAACTTGCGGTGACGGCGGAAAGCGCCGGTTTCTCTGGGCTCATGTTCACCGAGACTGGGCAGACACCGTGGATGAGTATTGCGGCTGCAGCGATGGCGGCGCCGAGCCTCACGTATTCGACTGGTATCGCTGTTGCGTTTCCGATGAGCCCGATGGTCGCAGCGAGCCTTGCGTGGGAGTTGGCTGACAATACGCAAGGCCAGTTTCGTTTAGGCCTTGGCAGCCAAGTACGAGCCCATATTGAGCGCCGCTACGGCATGGAGTTTGATCCTCCTGGTCCACGCATGCGTGACTATTTGCATGCGGTGCAAGCGACGCTCGCTGCGTTCAGAGGTGACGCCAAGCTTGACCATCGCGGACCGTATTACGAACTCACGATGCTTCCTCAGCAATGGATGCCGCTTTCGCACGACCATGGTGATGTGAAAGTTGATGTGTCAGCGGTTGGCCCATGGATGACCCGCATGGCCGGGGCGGTCGCTGACGGGGTGCACGTGCATCCGTTGCACTCGGTTCATTACATCAACGAGCGTTTGCTTCCCGCCGTTGCTGAGGGCGCAGCGAGTGCAGATCGTGACCCGAGTGAAGTTGATTTGTTGATCCCGGCATTCATCGTGCCCGGTGACACTCCTGAAGAACGTGAGGCGCTTGCTTACAGGGCGCGAACACAAATTGGGTTTTACGGCTCAACGAAGAACTACGCCTTTCAGTTCGACGACCTTGGGTTCGAGGGCGTGTCGAGTCGTTTGAACGACTGCATTAAAGCCGGCGACATGAACGGTCTTGCGGCGACAATCACCGATGAGATGC
>JAPOIQ010000142.1 GCA_029978815.1 bacterium | reverse complement strand
GTTGTGCCAGACGAGGTGTTAGACACACTTCGCCTGTCGCCAGGAATTACCAGCGTCGTTGCGCTCGAGGGCTGAACTCAAGGAGAACAGCTACGGCGAGTTGCTTCTGCAACCGCTCTCGCCGCGTCGGCAAAATCGTCGCCATCGCTCGCGTAGAGAATTGCGCGAGATGAGTTCACGATGATGCCATGGCCATCTGCACGAGAACCATTTGATTTCACTTCATCGGCGGAACCACCCTGCGCCCCGACACCTGGAACAAGAATGGGAAGGTTGCCGACAATCTCTCGTACCTGGGCAAGTTCATTCGGATATGTCGCTCCAACGACAAGCCCGCAATCACCGAGCTGGGCCCAGCGTTGGGAGATCATCTCGGCGACACGAACGAACAGGGGTGCTCCTCCTGTATCGAGCATCTGAAGATCATCTCCACCCGGGTTCGAAGTTCGGCAGAGCCCGATGACGCCTCCGCCGGCTGCGAAGAATGGTTCGACAGAATCGGTTCCCAGATACGGGTTCACCGTGACCGCATCTGAACCGAACCGATCAAAGGCTTCAACGGCATAATTTGCCGCGGTGGAACCAATGTCTCCCCGTTTTGCGTCGAGAATGAGGATCACGTCGGGATGGTTCTCGCGAATGTATGTGCAGAGCGTTTCGAGTTGATCTTCCGCTCGTTGTGCGGCGAAATATGCGATTTGCGGCTTGAACGCGCAGACAAGATCTGCGGTCGCTTCCACAACGTCAATACAGAACTCTGCAATACCATTTCGACTTGAGGCGAACCTCTCCGGCATTTTGGTGGGGTCTGGATCAAGCCCGACGCAGAGGTTCGAACCACTGAGCTCCCAAGCGCGGTCGAGACGTTGAAGGAATCCCATATGCCCTACCCCTCTACCGAGATGGCGGCAGTGGGGCAAAGGTCTGCGGCATCAATCACTGAGGATCGAAGTGATTCGTCGGGCGACTCTTGTGTAACAACGACTATTCCGTCTGGGCCAATCGAGAACACGTCTGGACAGAGTTGTGCGCAACCACCTGTGGCGGCACATAACTCACGATCAACCGAGACGAACATACGAGTCGATGTTACTCGTGAGAGTCTTCGTCACTCAGCGTTGTTGGCGCTCAAATGCAGCAAGAACTGCCTTGAGGGATGCGGTAGTGATATTCGGGTCGCTGCCAATTCCCCAACGAGTCGCGGTGTCAGATGCAGTTTCGACGTACGCGACGGCTTGGGCATCGGCCCCTCGGCCAATCGCATGCTCGGTGTAGTCGAGCACGTCGAACTCGATCGGCCATTCGGTCCGCAAGGCGGAGACGAAGGCCTCCACAGGGCCATCTCCTTCACCAGCGATGGTGACAGCGCCGCCATCGACCGATAACTGGGCGGTGATCTTCGTGCGGCCTTTACCATCAGTCGTCGAGGTGTGAAGTTCATGGCTCCGCAGTTTGAACGCCGGCTCCTCGGGCAGGTACTCAGTGCTGAATGCGTCCCACATAATCCCGGGTGAGATCTCCGTGCCCGAATCTTCGGTGATGTGCTGAATCGTCTTAGAGAATTCAATCTGCAAGCGTCGCGGCAAGTCGTAGCCATACTCTTCTTTCATCACATAGGCAACCCCGCCCTTGCCCGACTGGCTGTTGACCCTGATGACTGCCTCATAACTGCGGCCAACATGCTTCGGGTCAATCGGGAGATAGGGGACACCCCAGCGCTCATACGGCTCTGGAAGATGTTCAAAGCCCTTCTTGATCGCATCTTGGTGAGATCCAGAGAATGCGGTGTACACGAGGTCACCGACATAGGGATGACGCGGGTGCACCGGGAGACGGTTGCAATATTCAGCGGTTCTCCGCAGTGCATCAATATCGCTGATGTCGAGTTCGGGGTCGACACCGTTCGCAAACAAATTCATTGCAAGGTTGATGACATCGACGTTGCCGGTTCGCTCACCGTTACCAAACAGCGTTCCTTCGACGCGATCTGCTCCGGCCATCACTCCGAACTCAGCAGCGGCAACTGCGCAACCACGATCGTTATGGGGGTGAAGGCTGACGATGACCGAATCGCGATCGCGAATGGTGCGGCCAAACCACTCGATGACGTCGCCATACACATTTGGCGAATAGCACTCGACTGTGGCTGGCAAATTCAAGATCAGTGGGTGATCTGGGGTCGGCTGAATGACGTCCATCACCGCTTCACAAACCTCAATCGCGTATTCCGGCTCGGTGAGGGTGAAACTCTCAGGAGAGTACTCATAACGAATTTCTGTGCCCGTCAACTCTGCCTCGTGCTGCTTGCACAGATTCGCCCCGTCCACGGCCACCTGCTTGATGCCCTCTTTGTCGAGGTTAAACACGACCTCGCGTTGTAGCGGATTCGTCGAGTTGTAAAAGTGAACAATCGCTCGAGGTGCCCCTTGAAGGGCCTCATATGTTCGGGCAATAAGTTCTGGTCGGCACTGAACGAGCACCTGAATCCAGACATTTTCGGGGATGAGGTCCTCGGTGACCAGCTGTCGGACAAAGTCGAAATCTGGTTGGCTTGCAGAAGGGAAACCAATTTCGATCTCGGTGAAGCCCATCTTCACCAGTTCCCGGAACATCGCCAACTTCCGGACAGGGTCCATTGGGTCGATCAGTGCTTGGTTTCCGTCTCGAAGATCGACCGAGCACCAGATTGGCGCCTTCTCAATCAACTTGTTTGGCCAAGTCCGGTCGGTGAGGACGATTGGCACATATGGCGCATAACGGTCGAATGGCATTTTCTTTGGAGTTGCAGGTGTTGGAGGCATTTGTGGTCCTTCTCGCAAGTGGTAAATCGTCGAATGTCGTCTGAAAAATGAAATCGCCCCCAACCGGGGCGGCGGGGGCGGGCGAACGTCGTCGAGGCGCGCTCGCCCTACATAAGGAGCAGAAGCGGACGCATGTTGTTTTCCACGAATCCAACAATAGCCCCCAGAGTCCGCTCGAACAATGTCAACCACATGTAAGAGGGCAGCGGCGGTAGCCTTTGCACATCATGTCAGAGCAACACAGCGGTCGCGGTCGAGGCGGCGGAAACCGCAATCGGCGTCCATCTGGTCCGAGACGTCGCCCCGAAACCGCAACGGAGGAGCAACGCTCAGGCAATTTGACGACCGCCAACTTGCTACCGGCTGTCGATCCCCCAACCGGTTTCGCCAAGCTCGGGGTGCCAGAGCGAATCGACAATGGCCTGGCCGCTGCAGGCTTCGCGCAACCATTTGCAATCCAACTTGAGGCGATTCCGGTCGCCATGGATGGCCGCGATGTCTGTGGCCGAGCGAAAACGGGTTCAGGTAAGACGCTCGCATTTGGGATACCAATGCTTTCCCGCATCGAAGGTTCAGCTGGTCCGAGCGCACCACTGGGCTTGGTACTTGTCCCCACCCGTGAACTTGCGGTGCAGGTAGCTGAGGTCCTTCAACCAGTTGCTGCTGCCGCCGGAATCACTGTTGCCCCGGTGTACGGAGGAGCAAGTCGAGAGCATCAGGTGCGTGAATTGCAGCGAGGTGTCGAACTCGTTGTCGCCACGCCCTTGCGACTCATCGACCTCATCAAATCAGATGAAGTGAATCTCGGCGATGTCCAGATTGTCTGTCTTGACGAAGCGGATCGTATGGCTGACGATGGATTTACTCCGCAGGTGGAATGGATCCTCCGCCACTGCACTGGCCGTACGCAAACCATGCTGTTCTCTGCGACACTTGACGGCGACGTTGGACACCTGATTCGTCATTACTTGAACGATCCGGTCGAGGTTGCGATCGACTCCGCCACCGACACCGTCGGGACGATGCATCATCTGTTCCTCGCCGTTCATCACATGGACAAAGCCCGAGTGGTCGGTGCAATTAGCGAGTCCATTTCGAAAGTTGTCGTGTTCTGCCAAACGAAACGTCTATGCGACAAAGTTGAGAAAGCACTTGTTGACGACGGCGTGAACGCTGCGGCGATTCATGGCGATCTATCGCAGGCGGCTCGAGAGCGAGCGCTGCAGCGTTTTGCAGAAGGCCGATTAAACGTTCTTGTGGCGACAGATGTCGCAGCGCGAGGCATCGATATCGATGACATCGGGGCCGTCATCCATTACGACCCAGCTGGCGATGCCAAGGACTACCTGCATCGCTCCGGACGAACTGCTCGAGCAGGTCGTGACGGGTGGGCGGTGACGTTCGTTGAATACAACCAGCACACCCAGATGCGGGTGTTGCAACGCATGTTGCGGTTGCCATCGAACAAGCCCATCGAAGTGTTCTCAAACGACGTTCGTTTGCGCGATTTACCAGCCTTTAATGCTGACGTCACGACCGATGCAACTGATCAGTCCTGACAACTACTGAATTTCTCTAGCACCTAACGTGGTCATGTGCTGCGCCGACTGACCTTCGGGATACTCGCCATCTGTGCAACGGTGGCGTGCACATCTTCAGAGCCGATCACGATTGAAGACCCGACACCCGTCACCATTCGACCAACCACAACAACCGCGGCACCGAAGCCTATAGCGCCAGCAGGGCTCGCCGACGAGGTCTCGATATCGCTCATCGTTGATGCCCTGAACATTGATCAACGGGTGACGATGCTCAACGATGGCCCTGTTGGTGTGATCTCTCCGGTTGCAAGTTGCTCGCTCGTGGAAGGTGGAAGTTGGTTTCCTTTGGAGGTGGTTGTTTCAGATG
>JAPOIQ010000369.1 GCA_029978815.1 bacterium | reverse complement strand
CGTGTAGGAGGGGCACATTCTGCACTCATCCCATTGTGGGCGCAGAGGGATTCGAACCCCCGACATCTTCCTTGTAAGGGAAGCGCTCTAGCCAACTGAGCTATGCGCCCGCGTTCTGCAGGCTATCGGCCATGACGGCGAGGCTTGGCCGGTGCGCGCGAACTGAGTCACTCAGCATCGGCATCGACCACACGGTGGGCCATCACCACGAACTCGCCGACCTGCGAGGCCGTCACCGGCACCCGTTCGAACACGATCACGCACGAACCCCCTGCCGGCAGAACCAATCCGGCCGGGAGCACCGCATCGATCTCGGGCATGACGCGTCCCGACATGTCAATCGCAATCGACTCCTGGTTGACAAGTGTGGCCTGCAGCACCTGCCCGTCGTCGTCTGTGACGACCTCGTTGACGCTGACCGCAGGTGAAACAGGCTGCGGATCGGGAAGCCTCGAGTTCTCCCCGAGATACATCTCACGCTTGGGCTCGATGAAATAACGGGTCATCAACTCTTGTGCACGGCCCATGCTCTGCTGATCCCCGTACACCGACCAGCGTGCACGATCATCAGCTGCGTCATCACCCATCACATCGAGCAGTTCAGCCAATCGCTGCTCCAATACCCCAGGCGCCAGATACACCTCGGCCAATTCCCTCGTTCGACGATCAACAAGTGACCGGAACACCTCATTACGCAACAGTGCACGAGCAAGCCGATTGCCGTCGGGATAATCCAGATACGGCCACGCCGTGATCGTGTCGCAGCGGGCGTTACACGGGCTGGCGTAGTACCGACCAAACGTCAGATCGAAATCAATCGGAATGAGTCGCCACCGGCCATCTTCAGGGTCAAACGCCACGAAATAGTTTTTGTGCTGCCACTCGCTGTGCTGGACGATCCTCATCGTCGCGAGGCTGTTCACCACCTGCGGCACATCAACGGTGGCTAACACCCACTCGTGGAGCTCGTCGCCGTCCAGGGTGTCGAGCGTGTCGATCAACGAGCGAAGAAGTTCATCGTTGTCATCTCTCCACGTCTGCGTGATCCGCTCGTAATGCCGGGCGAACGTATCGGCATCGAGATCGAGGTCGCGAGAGCGCAGAAAGCTCAAAATCTCTGCTTTCCAGACATACACGTCATCGCTGAACCCCATGAGGTCACGCCAGTCACCATCAGGGGATTCGCCGTACATGTGGAGCCCGAAGAACTCGTTGTTGACCTCAACTCTCATCGGCAGAACCTGCTGCGACAAGCCACCCGCCAATTCCTGCATGTCCGACACCAAGATCTCACGAGAAAACGACTTGTCGGTGGCCGCGGGCAACAGATCAAACTGATCGACCGGTGACCGGAGCAGACCACCAGCATCCCAGTGATGACCGGCCGGCAGCATCACCTTCCACTTTTTCTTCGTGTTCGACCGCGCCTGGTTCCCCTTAATTCGAATGAGCGCGTTATCGATGATCTCGCCGTCAAAAGCGAGCACCACCGGATAACCCTCGTTCCCATGCAGACGCGTGTTCCGCCGCGCCTCTTGCCACACTTCGTCCTCGGCGAACAGTTGCAACCGTGGAAGCGCAGTCGCATCGGCATCGAGATCGGCCACAACCGTGCCGCCGTACACCTGCCCATCCCCCAACCGTGGCCACTGGGCAAGCTCCTCCCCCGCGACCACACCAACGAGCCGAAACCGCATCAGCGCCCCTGCCTCTGCCGCAGGCAACGCCACCTCAACGCGCTCGCCGTCGTAGTTAGCCGGCAGAACAATCTCATCGTCGAAATCAATGCGGTAGTGAACCCGCACCTCGTCAAGACCCGCTACAACTGCGGTTATCGCTACCTCG
>JAPOIQ010000187.1 GCA_029978815.1 bacterium | reverse complement strand
CCCGTTGCAGGAATGGTGCCGTTCAAGCCGTATTTCGTTGGCGACGAGACGCCCCCGTACCTTCGTGCCACAAGTTCTCAGAAGTGCGCCCGAGCTGGCGGCAAGCACAATGACCTTGACGATGTCGGTCGTACAAAGCGCCATCTCGTGTTTTTTGAGATGCTCGGCAACTTCTCGTTCGGCGATTACTTCAAATCTGAGATCATTCCTTGGAGTTGGGAACTCGTCACTGAGCGCTGGGGATTTGATGGTGACCGCCTATGGATCACGGTTCACGAATCAGACGATGAGGCAGAGGCGCTTTGGCACGAGGGTGTGGGTGTTCCCATGGACCGGATTCAGCGTCTTGGCGACAAAGACAATTTCTGGCAGATGGGTGACACCGGTCCGTGTGGGCCGTGTAGCGAGATTCACATCGACCGCGGGCCGTCATTTGGGCCTGATGGCGGACCACTGAACGACCCTCAGGGCGATCGTTTCATGGAGTTCTGGAACCTCGTATTCATGCAGTTTGACCAAGCAGCAGACGGGACGCGTGTGCCGCTGCCGAAGCCATCGGTGGATACCGGTGCAGGACTTGAGCGCATTCTCGCCTTGCTCCAGGGTGTTGACTCGGTGTGGGAGACCGATCTCATGCAGCCGCTGCTCGATACAGCCTGCTCGCTCACCGGAAAGTCGTACCGGCCAGGCGATTACGAAGATCGTGATTCGTTTGCGATGCGGGTGCTCGCCGAGCATGCTCGCTCAGCGACAATGTTGGTGAGCGACGGGGTGTTCCCGTCTAACGAAGGCCGGGGCTACGTGCTTCGACGAATTCTCCGGAGAGCAGTTCGTTACGCCTTCATGTTGGGTACTGATCGCCTCGTCATGCCGACGCTTGTGTCGTCGGCTGTTGACGTCATGGGAGCCGCCTATCCCGACGTGGTGAAGAACCGTGATTTCATCGAGGGCGTCATGGAGAAAGAAGAAGAGCGTTTCCGTCATACCTTGAAAACCGGCCTTGGCATTCTCGACGGCGAACTCGACCGGGGCGAGCAGCTTTCTGGTTCGACGGCATTTTTGCTGCATGACACCTACGGATTCCCGCTTGAGCTCACCGAAGAAATTGCCGCTGAGCGGGCGATCGATGTCGATCTTGATGGGTTTCGGGTCGAAATGGAGGCCCAGCGCGAGCGGGCAAAGGCGGCACGGCGTGATGGTGCTGCAGATGAAAGTCGAGTCGACAGTTATCGAGAGGTGCTTGAACAGTTCGGTGTCACCGAGTTCGTTGGATACACCGATGACATCTGCGAGGCGCGGGTTGTCGCAGTTATCCCGACGGTAGATCACGAGGGGGAAGAAGCGGTTGAAATCTTCCTTGATCGCACTCCGTTTTATGCCGAGGCCGGTGGTCAGATTGGCGACACTGGGACTATTTCGGGGCTCACGGGCACCGCTGAGGTGATCGACACGACGTTTGCCCTTCCGAATTTGCGCCGTCACCTTGCGAAGTTGACATCAGGTTCGTTTGAGGTTGGGGCGCAGGTGACTGCGTCGATTGATGTCGATCGGAGGTCAGCAATTCGACGGAATCACACCGGCACTCACGTGCTTCACTGGGCGTTGCGCCATGTGCTCGGTGACCATGTGAAGCAGGCAGGTTCGCACGTTGGTCCTGACCGTTTGAGATTTGACTTTTCGCATTATGCAGCTGTCACCGATGACGAGATCGCCGAGATCGAACGTCTTGCGAATATCGAGACGCTCGAGAATTCGCCTGTTCGAGCATTCGAGACGACGAAAGACGAAGCAGAGTCGCTGGGAGCGATCGCATTCTTTGGTGACAAGTACGGCGATGTGGTCCGCGTGCTTGAGGCCGGTAAGTCAACAGAGCTCTGTGGTGGCACCCACGTGCGAGCAACGGGAGACATTGGAACGATCAAAATTGTTGGTGAATCGTCGATTGGTTCAAACCTGCGCCGTATCGAGGCGGTGACGGGTGCATCGAGCGTCGCATTGCTGCAGCGTGATGAGGCGACCCTGTCCGCGGTCGCTGGACTTGTCGGCTCAACCACGAGTGATGTCGTTGAGGGCGTCCAGCGGCGTCTCGATGAGATCAAAGCTTTGCAGGACGAACTGAAAGCGATGCGACTTCAATTGGCGGTCGGAAGAGCCTCTGAACTTGTTGCGATGGCGGTCGATGGAATAGTGGTGGAGAGAGTCGACGGGCTCGCCTCAGGTGACCTCCGCGAATTGGCGATTGCCGTTCGACAAGCCGAGGGTGTTCGCCGTTGTGTGCTCATCGGTGAGACCAATACTGGTGGCGTCGGACTAGCTGCTGCGGTGAGGTCGGACGAGGGTGTTGAAGCAGCTGCGCTCATCAAAGATGCAGCGAAGACAGCCGGTGGTGGCGGCGGTGGTAAAGGTGATGTCGCAACCGCAGGCGGAAAGAACGTTGCAGCCATCGATGAGGCTCTCGAGGTTGCTCGGACGGCTGCCACAAGCCTGTGACTTCTTCATATGTCGGCGAAAGAGTGATCGGGATTGACCCGGGCTCACGTCGATTTGGCGTCGCCATCGGGGTATCGGGTGTGGCATCTCCACTTGCCGTTATCCAACGCGAAAAGACCCTCGAACTCACGGTCGAGCGACTGGCAACTCTCATCATCGAAGAAGAGGTGACTGCTGTTGTCATCGGACTGCCGTTGCATCTCGATGGTTCGGAGGGGTCGTCATCAAAGGCTGCCCGTAAGTTCGCTCGCGCACTGGCTAATTTCGTTTCTGTGCCAGTGATGTTGCACGATGAGCGCCTCACCACCGTGACGGCTGATCGAGCGATGCTCGATGCTGGTTTGCGCGCGGAAGAACGTCGTCGGCACGTCGACAAAATTGCCGCGGCGATCATGTTGCAATCGTGGCTCGATGCTGGAGCGACGGGCGATGCGATCTGATCTGCTGTCCGACGATCAACGAGCAAGGCATCGTTGGGACGACGATGTTTGGGATCTCCCTGATGAGGTCCCTCATGTTGACCGTGCCCCTGGCCGCGGAGACCGAATTCGTTGGTTGGTGTGGGGAGCGATATGGCTTGGTGTCGCGGGAATACTTGCTGCGGGCTCGGCAGGATGGTGGCTCGTTCAGCGGATCACCGAACAAGAAGTTGTTGGTGACCCGGTGACGTTCACCATTGTCGAGGGTGAATCGTTGGCAGAGATCGGCGGTCGACTTGAGGCGGCGGGCGTGATTTCTGATGCGGGAGTGTTCTCTTGGTATGTCGGCGAAAAAGGTGGCCTTGAGCCCGAACCTGGCCTGTACCGAGTTGTCCCTGGCGCCCATTTAGGCGACGTGCTCGGCGTGTTAAGAACCTCGCCGAGTGAAACGTACCAACGTGTGACATTTCCGGAAGGATTCACCGTTGAACAAATCGCCAGTCGACTTGAGGCTGAACTCGACAATCTCTCTGCTGAGTCGTTTCTTTCGTTGGCAGCAGATCCGACGCGGAGAGTTCCATGGCGACCCGCTGACACCTCGAGCCTTGAGGGTTTGTTGTTTCCTGATACCTATCAAGTGTCAAATGCCGACAACGAGGGGCAGGTCATTGAACGAATGATCGAGTTGATGGAGCGCGTTGCCCTACAAGAAGAACTTGAACTGCGTTCAAGTGCGCTTGGGGTCAGCCCGTACGAGGCGCTGATTATTGCGTCAATGATTGGGCGCGAGGCCAAAGTTGATGGCGACCGTGCGCTCATTGCAAGGGTGATCTATAACCGTCTTGAACTTGGAATGAATCTTGAAATTGATGCCACGCTGTACTACGGCTCGCCAACTGATACACCGTTCGCTTCGTTGAAGGCGAAAGACTTTCCCTACAACACCTACATCTACGCGGGTTTGCCGCCAACACCAATTGCGAACCCTGGGCGTGCGTCGATTCGTGCTGCGCTGAATCCTGCACCAAACCCGTCGTCGGG
>JAPOIQ010000125.1 GCA_029978815.1 bacterium | reverse complement strand
TCTCCGACATCGCTGACTCGAATGAGCTTGATGTTGTCGATTGGATCAGGGGATCGAAGCGGTGCAAGAACTCGTTTGAATCCCAATCGATGTGCTTCGGCGAATCGGCGATCTGGTTGAGCAACCTGCCGAACCTCGCTGCCGAGGCCAACCTCGCCGAAGACAGCGAGGTCTGGTGGTAACGGCCGATCAACTATCGATGATGCGATGGCCAAACTCAATGCGAGATCGATGCCTGGTTCGGCAACCCTGACCCCGCCGACGGCTGAGGCGTACACGTCGGTTGCCGCTGTTGGCACTCCACAGTGGCGCGCGAGAACAGCGAGAAGCATCGAGAGGCGAGATTGGTCAATTCCTTGCGCGGTTCGTCGAGCGGGAACTCCGGGAGGGGCAACTGAGGTGAGTGCTTGTATCTCGACGATGAGTGGTCGTCGGCCTTCGAGTGTCGGGACCACGGCTGACCCGGGAATTTGGTCTTTGCGGTCGGCAAGAAGCAGCTGACTGGGGTCAGTAACACCGGTTAGGCCGTCTCCGGTCATTTCGAACACGCTGAGCTCGTTAGTAGACCCGAAGCGATGTTTGACCGCTCGCACGAGGCGCAGTGAATGGTGACGGTCACCTTCAAAACTCAACACCGTGTCAACGAGGTGCTCTAGCACTCGAGGGCCTGCAAGGTCGCCTTCTTTTGTGACATGTCCGACGAGCACAAGCGGGATCGAACGACGCTTTGCAAGGTTGACGAGGAATTGGGCGGTTGACCGTACTTGAGCAACTGAACCGGGGGCTGAGGTAATGACAGGGTCGGAGATCATCTGGATGCTGTCAACAACGATGAGCGATGGTTGTGTGTTGTCGATTGCATCAGCGATTTCGCCAAGACCGTGTTCTGCGAGCAGCCAGATATTCGGACGAATCGCTCCGAGACGCTCGGCGCGCTGACGCACCTGTTGGGCGCTTTCTTCTGCGCAGACGTAGAGGACTGGACCGTCCCACTTGTGAGCAACCTGAAGTAGCAGGGTGCTCTTACCGATACCTGGTTCACCACCGAGCAAGGTGACCGAACCCTCGACGAGCCCACCACTGAGTACGTGGTCAAGTTCTGCGATTCCAGTCGTTTGGGCTGAGCCTGTCTCGGTGGAGGTGTCGTCGAGAGCAACTGGTGGTCTTGCATCAGATGATGCTGGTCGAGGCGCGCTCGGTGAGGATGTGTCGGCTGCTAGTCCGGAGGAGATGACCTCTTCTGTCAATGTGTTCCACTCACCGCAGCCGGTGCATTGCCCCGTCCACTTAGGGTGGTGAGTGCCACATTAGGAACAGACATGAGATGTCTTTACTTTGCTCACCCCTACAGTCTGGCCGACGGGTGTCACGACGCCGATAAGGTCTGGCCATATGGCGACACCTTTTCCACTTTTTGACGGCTCCGCACCTCGGCAACAGCAGTTCCCCGAGGCCCCTGAAATGGGTATCGACCCAGCGAAGCGCTACACCGCGACGATGTCAGTTTCAATTGCGGGCGAAGCTGCCGGAGAGATCGTCATCGCACTTGATGCAGTGAATGCTCCTGTGACGGTAAACAACTTCGTCTTCCTTGCACTTCACCACTATTTCGACGGAATCATCTTCCATCGCATTATTAATGGGTTCGTTTGCCAAGGTGGTGACCCAACTGGCACCGGCCGGGGCGGTCCTGGATATCGATTCAACGACGAACTGCCGAAGCCAGGTCAGTACCAGATTGGTTCGCTTGCGATGGCAAACTCCGGCCCGAACACCAATGGAAGCCAGTTCTTCCTTATCAGCGGTCCGAGCGGTGTGCAGCTCCCACCTCTGTACAGCCTCTTCGGGCAAACGGTGAAAGGACTTGAACTCGTCGAGCGTATGCAGAGTGTCCCCACCGCAGCTGGTGATCGTCCGAAAGATGATGTTGTCATCGAATCGGTGACGATCACTGTTGCCGACTGAATGAGTCAAACTGCGTGACGGCTCCTCGCCGATTATCTCTCGCGCAGACGCGACGAGCCGCACTTGCGGCTCAAGGCTTTCACCGCGAACGGCCCTCAGGACGGGTTGATCGCCGCCATCTCCGTCGAGCATTCGACGATATGGGAATCATCCAGATCGACTCCGTAAACGTCCTGGTTCGCAGCCAGGAGCTCCCGTTATTTGCGCGACTTGGTTCTCATGACCGATCACTTATCCCAGCGTCGACGGCCGCTGGTGAGATCTTCGAATATTGGGTGCATGAAGCAAGTCACGTCCCGGTTGCCCTGCATCAATTCCTTCGCTGGAGGATGGGGCAGCCGCACGGTTGGAATGGTGTGAACAAGATCGTCGAGGCGAATCCGGGTTTGGTGAAGAGGGTTCTCAATGCAATTGAGGATCGTGGACCAATGACCGCTGGAGAGCTTTCCCCCCGGACAACGCCCAAAAGCGATTGGTGGGATTGGGATTCTGCAAAAGCCGCCCTGGAGTTTCTGTTCTGGAAAGGCAAGATTGCAGCAACCCGCCGGCCGAACGATTTTGCCCGGCTTTACGACCTACCTGAACGTGTGCTTCCAGCTGCTGCGTTGGCGGCCGCAACCCCCGACGAATCTGATGCCCGTAGTGAACTCATTCGTCGAGCCGTCCGTCACTTGGGTGTTGGCACCCTCAAGGACATCGCCGACTATCACCGACAGCGCGTCGGTGATGTGAAACCGCTCCTCGAGGACCTGGTTCGGCAAGGTGAACTCGTTGCCGTATCTGTTGAGGGGTGGCCCAATGTGGCGTATGCGAGCCCTCAACTTCACATTCCCCGGACTATCGCCGCTCGGGCATTGCTGAGCCCATTTGATCCTGTGGTGTGGTTCCGCGAACGTGATGAACGGCTCTTCGACTTTCATTACAGAATTGAGATTTACACTCCTGCGGCAAAGCGTCGGTACGGCTATTACGTGTTGCCCTTTCTGCTTGGAGACCGCATCGTCGGTCGTTTCGATGTGAAGGCCGACCGGGCGAACGGGGTGTTGAGGGTTCAGTCCTCGTGGGTGGAGGAGAGCGACGACACCCCGACACGGCGTCTTGAAATTGCGTCAGAGGCGATCGAAGAACTGCAAGCGATGAGTTCTTGGTTAGGTCTCAGCAGTATTGAGATCGTTGATCGTGGTTCGCTCGCCAAAGAAATGCGAATTGTGTCACCTTGATGGCTGACTCGGTTGAAGGGCCCATCTGATCGTTTTGGTGATGAGGTCTCCTGCGGGTCTGATTGCAAGCCGCTCAGCCACTGGAAGCCAAGGAATTCGGAGTTCTTTGCGAGCCCAGAGCGGCAGGAGCGACGCTCCTGCAGCCGCTATCACGCCATATGCCGGTTTTGATGAGGCTGGCAGAGGAGGATCGATAAGGAGGTATCTCGCCGCTTCTCGTGCTTCGGGCGTTGCGCGAAGTTCTGAGCGGAAGTCCTTGAGGAGGTCTGCGACACCCTGCTCGGTTTGAGGAACCGGATCGGCTCCGAGCCGCATCGCAATCGAGCCCGACTCTGCAACGTAGCGATCTCGATCACGGCCTTCTAATGGCGACTCCCCGTATTGGTCATGAGCCCGCAGGAATGAGTCAACTTCTGCAACATGCACCCATGCGAGAAGGTGCGGGTCATTTGCTCGGTATTCGACCCCTTCGGCTGTAGTGCCGCTCACCCGATCGTGGATTGTGGAAACCATCGAGATCGCTTGTTTGGCAGCGGTGATTGGACCAAACGTCGTCGTTGCGAGAAAGTCAGCAGTCCGCTGGAGCCGTCCCCAAGGGTCGTTTTTGTAGTCGGAGTGCTGAGCAACCCCGGTCATCGCAAGTGGGTGCAGGCTCTGCAGTAGTAATGCTCGGATACCTCCAATGAACATTGAGGCGTCAAGGTGCACTGTTCGAATTGGGGCATCATCATCAAACCACCGTTCGCCAGGCGCATTGAAGAGTTCGTTCGTGCGATCTTCTGCGTTAGGGCCCACGACGCGGCCGCGGATTTGGTCCGCCAGCCAGGTTCGAACCTGCTCAGCGGGTTCTTGTTGTGGATCCGTCATCAACACATGCTCTCACGAAGGCTCACTAAGATCCTGATCGTGCCAGATGACGCATCTGAACTTGTCGAGGGAGAGAACACCGGCGGTGGATGGCTTCCACCGAGGTGGATACTCGTTGCAGTTGTTCTTTTCTGGGTTGGATCAGTTGTTACCGATGTCGTCGTTCTCACTTGGAGTCGGGTCGACGACCTTGTCTTGTTACTCGTGCTGTCATTGTTCTTCAGCCTTGCAATCGAACCTGGGACGAATTGGCTAGTTCGGCGAGGTTGGCGCCGTGGCCGGGCAACCTTGCTCATCATTTTTGGTGTGCTCGTGGCCATCGGGGCGTTCCTTGGAGCGATGGGAACCCTCATCGGCACTCAGATCGCCGACCTCCTCTCAAATTTAGAGGTGTACATCTCTGACACCGTCGAACGGATCAACAACTGGTTCGGCACATCAATTGACGCCGCTCAAGTCATCGACCAATTCAACGATCCGAACGGTGCAGTACAGAACTTCATCTCGGCACAACGCGGCGACGCGCTACGCCTCACCGGTCGCGCGCTGAACGGGCTGTTTGCGACATTTTCGATTGTGCTATTCACCTTTTACTTCGTTGCTGATGGTCCGAGAATGCGACGATCAATCTGTTCGCGCTTGCGGCCCTCAGCACAAGTTCGTGTGTTGAGAGTGTGGGAACTGGCGATTGATAAGACCGGCGGCTACCTCTACTCACGTTTGCTCCTCAGCGCAGTTTCAGCTGTGTTTCACGGAATCGTTTTTGCATCCGCAGATGTTCGATCGCCGATTGCACTTGCACTGTGGGTGGGGCTGATCAGCCAGTTCCTCCCGGTTATCGGCACCTATTTTGCGGCAGTGCTCCCTGTTGTCATTACGTTCCTGGATTCACCTATCCGGGCACTCGTTGTGTTTGGAATCATCATCGTCTACCAACAGTTTGAGAACTACGTC
>JAPOIQ010000139.1 GCA_029978815.1 bacterium | reverse complement strand
CGTTCAACCTCGTCAACTGCCTCAGCCACTTGTTGCCGAGCGTGCTCGAGCTCAGTGCGAAGGCGTTCGACCTCGGCTTCGAGTTCCATCACTCGTCGAATACCTTCGAGATTCATGCCCGATTCGACGAGTTCTGAAATGCGTCGGAGGAGTTCAATATCGTCGTCGCTATAGCGACGGTTACCTCCATTTGTTCGTGCCGGCTGAACGAGACCCCTACGTTCATAAATTCTCAGAGTCTGCGGATGCATACCTGCCAGTTCAGCCGCTACTGAGATCACGTATACCGCTTGCTGTGAAGTTCTCATATTCATGACGCACTCTCATCGTAGACCGCGCGACCACGGGGATTTTCCGTCAGAACTTCTGCGAGTCGCTCAATCACCTCGCGTTGCTCATCATTGAGTGCTGTTGGAACCTGCACTGCGACGCGAACGATGAGATCGCCTCGAGTGGTCACCCCCCGTTTTGTCGCTTCAATGCCGCGACTGCTTACCCGATGGCGCGAACCGCTCTGTGTTCCTGGCTGGAGACGAAGACGAACAACATCGCCTTCAAGAGTCGGCACATCAACTTGTGCTCCCAGAGCGAGTTCAGCAAATGTCACCGGCAAGGTCACCTCAAGGTTCATTCCATTTCTCGTGAACACCTCGTGAGGTTGAACTGCGAGCTCTACCAGTAGGTCACCTGCGGGTCCGCCATTTCGGCCCGGACCACCTCGACCTTTCAAGCGGATGGTTTGGCCGTCGCTCACCCCTGATGGAATGCGAACTTGGACAGATCGATGCCCGACGGTGGCCCCAGTTCCACCGCAGGTGCCGCATGGGTTATCGATAATTCGCCCGTGTCCATTACAACTTCGGCAGGGCGAGGAGAACGAGAATGGTCCCTGATTTTCATCGACCGCACCGCGACCACCGCATACTCCACAGATTCGTGGTTCTGAACCGGGTCGAGCACCCGATCCGGCACACGAGTCGCATCGGCCTTCACTCGTCACGTTGAGGCTCGTGGTTACGCCCTTCGCTGCGTCAAAGAATGAAAGGGTGAGACGGGCCGACTGATCGGCACCGCGGCGAGGGCCGGCGTTACCTCGTTGCCGACCATTATTGAACATTTGACCGAAGAGGTCGCCGAAGCCACCCATATCGCCGACGTCGAAGCTAAAGCCACGTGATCCACCGCCACCCGCCATCGGTCCAAGCCGACGCACTTCGTCGTATTCGGCGCGACGAGATTCATCACCGAGCACGTCATATGCAGCACTCACCGACTTGAATCGCTCTTCTGCGGCAGCATCACCTGGGTTTTTATCTGGGTGGAGTTCGCGCGCAAGTTTGCGGTAGGCGCGGGTGATTTCTTTCGCTGTCGACTCCGGACCAATACCCAGCACTGAGTAGTAGTCCGTTTCGAACCACTCTCTCTGTGCAGCCATGTCGTGCCTCAGTCTTTCGTTCGAACCATCGCAGGGCGCAGAGTGCGGCCCTTCCATGTGTATCCACTGCGAAGCACCTCAGCTACGACGATTTCGCCGCCTTCACCGGCTTCGTGGGCTACCGCCTCTGCGGTTTCGGGATCGAATGGCTTGTCTGCAATGTCCATCGTTTCCAAGCCAGTTTTCTTCAACTCGACGAGCAGTACATTGAGCAATGGTCCTACTTCGTCTGGGTGACGAAGATATGCCGCTTCGGTGGCATCAAGAACTGGCAGCAATGCCTCAGCAACCCTGCTCGTTGCTCTGTCGACTTCGTCGTTGATCTGGTTCGCAACACGCTTGCGGTAGTTCTCGAAGTCTGCTTGGGTTCGCATTGCGAGATCACGGAAGCGTTCCAATTCAAGAGTCGCTTCATCGGGGGCGTCTTCAGTAGGTGCACCGTCGCCTTCAGTGAGGTCGTCGAGGCCTTCGAGGTCCACCGAATCACCGGCTCCAAAGTCTGATGTAGCCGACACCCGCGCTTGAGAGGGGCGAGCGGTCTCGGAGGTGAAATCCTCCACCTCCGAGCCGCGTTCGTCCTGCGGATCGAGGACATCGTCATCGTGTGATGACATGTCGCTCATTGCTCGTCGACAATCTCGGCATCAACGATGTCGTCATCTGCTGAGCTATCTGCAGATCCTGAAGCCGAAGTGCCTGCAGCGTTGTCACGTGCGGCTGCTTCGTACAACTTCTGGATGAACTCCTGACTTGATGCCATGAGTTTCTCTGTGGCTTCCTTGATTGCCCCGGTGTCGGTACCTTCGAGAGCTGACTTCAGTTCGGCGAGTGGGCCCTCGACCGCTGCCTTCTCGTCGTCAGAAACGTTTTCGCCTTGCTCGCGAAGCACCTTTTCGGTCTGGTACACGAGCGAGTCGGCGTTGTTACGCACTTCCGCTTCTTCACGACGAGCTTTGTCTTCTTCGGCGTGTGCCTCCGCGTCTTTCACCATCTGTTCGATGTCGTTTTTGTCAAGAGTTGACTGCCCGGTGATGGTCATTGACTGCTCTTTATTGGTCGCACGGTCTTTTGCCGCAACATGGACAATGCCGTTTGCGTCGATATCGAATGTGACTTCGATCTGCGGAACACCACGCGGAGCCGGTGGGAGGTCAACAAGCTGGAACTTGCCAAGTGTCTTGTTGTAAGAGGCCATCTCGCGCTCGCCTTGAAGGACATGAATCTCAACTGAGGGTTGCATGTCTTCAGCGGTCGTGAACACTTCGGTCCGCTTTGTCGGGATTGTGGTATTGCGCTCGATGAGGCGGGTCATGACGCCGCCCTTCGTTTCGATGCCAAGGCTCAGTGGGGTCACATCGAGGAGTAACACGTCCTTAACGTCGCCACGAAGCACACCAGCTTGAACTGATGCTCCAACGGCGACGACCTCATCGGGGTTTACTGTCTTGTTTGGCTCTTTGCCGGTCATCGACTGCACGAGTTCGGTCACTGCCGGCATACGAGTTGAACCACCGACGAGGATGACGTGGTGAAGGTCTCCCTTTGAAATTCCCGCATCCTTCAACGCCTGCTCAAATGGCACCCGACAGCGTTCGATGAGGTCGGCTGTCATTTCTTGGAACTTTGAGCGCGAGAGCGTCTCGTCAAGGTGGAGCGGACCATCTGCGTTCGCAGTGATGAACGGCAGGTTGATCTGTGTTGATTGCACCTGGCTGAGTTCAATCTTCGCTTTCTCCGCCGCTTCTTTCAGACGCTGCATTGCCATCCGGTCGTTTGACAGGTCAACGCCTTGAGCATTCTTAAATTGTGTAACAAGCCAGTCGATGACACGCTGGTCCCAGTCATCGCCACCAAGGCTGGTGTCACCGTGAGTTGATTTCACCTCGAATACGCCATCGCCAATTTCGAGAACTGATACGTCGAAGGTTCCGCCACCGAGGTCGAAGACGAGAATTGTCTCGTCCTCTGATCCTTTGTCGAGTCCGTACGCAAGTGCCGCAGCGGTCGGTTCGTTAATGATTCGAAGCACTTCGAGGCCTGCGATCGTGCCGGCTTCTTTTGTTGCCGTGCGCTGTGCGTCGTCGAAGTACGCCGGAACGGTAATCACCGCTTGTGTGACGGTGTCGCCGAGGAACGCCTCTGCGTCACGCTTCAGTTTCATGAGGGTACGAGCAGAAATTTCCTGAGCGGTGTACTGCTTTCCGTCGATGTCATCGCTCTTCCAGCTTTCGCCCATGTGGCGCTTGACGGAGCGGAACGTGCGATCTGGATTGGTGATTGCCTGACGCTTCGCAACCTCGCCGACGAGAACCTCACCTGCTTTTGAGAATGCAACGACCGATGGTGTTGTGCGTGCACCTTCGGAGTTCGGGATGACGACGGGCTCGCCCGCTTCAAGAACTGCGACAACGGAGTTTGTAGTTCCGAGGTCAATACCGACTGCCTTTGGCATTTGGTTGTGCTCCTTGTGTTGGTCACACTTCGAAGTGTGGGGGGGTTTGTCCACAGTGTATGACCACGACAGAATCACGCCAACCTGAGCAATAGAAAAGTTGAGTCGATTCGACTAAAGTTTTCTGCAGTCCCCTATTTATGGGCTCGAAAGGTGCTCTGGGCCAAAGGAATCGGGCAGCAAGCCATCCATGGTGTACGTCGCCCAAAGGCCATTTTTACTGCACGCGTGGATGATCGTGTCAGATGTTGCAAATTCACGGATCTTCTGCCGGCAACCTCCGCAAGAGGTCGCAAGACCCTCAGAATCACAAACCGTGAGCACGACTTTGGCCTCACGCTCCCCCTGCGATGCCATTACCGCTAATGCAGTTGCCTCAGCGCAAAGCCCCTGCGGATAGGCCGAGTTCTCGATATTTGCACCGACATATATTTGGCCCGTCGTCGTAAGCACAGAGCATCCGACGTGATAGTTCGAATAGGGGGCGTGAGCTCGCTGCTGCACATCAAGGGCGGCATCAAACAGTTGGCGTAGAACGTCGTCCATTTCCTCGGGCGGGACAACTTGCTCGTACACCGTTCGATCAGGTATCGACTGACTCATAGCTCAACGATACGCGCCTACTCACCAGTGAGCGAGTTGCACTCAAGTCGAATCTTCATTGGTTAACACTGGGCACTAGCCGTTACTCGACCGACATCATCAACCGTCCAGCCTCCAACACCGCTCACAAGGCCAATCGATCCGGTTACAGCCCAAACCGATCCCCACTCGCCCTGAGTATCAGTGAATGATCCAAAACCCGAATCTTCCACGAGGCAGAATGACGCAATTGCACGACCGGCGGTGTCGACGCGAACATCAGT
>JAPOIQ010000183.1 GCA_029978815.1 bacterium | reverse complement strand
CACAAATGCTGCAACGGCGGCGCTGAAGCGCATGAAACGGTCGGTGTTGTCGAGCCAACCGTTTCCATCTGGTTGAAGATACGGATGGCTTTTCGCCAGCCCTGGAGCATCGATAAGTGTGATCTCGCCGGCCTGGGGGTGTGTGATCTTCTTTGCGGTTGCGGGCCCAGCCCATCGAGGAACATCAAGTTCAACATTTTCGATGATTCGTTCGTCGCTTGGGGTGTAGTCGGGCAGCACGACATCAACATCAATTCCGCTTCTGCGTAGTGCATCGACGAGACCTGATGATGCAGCGGCGAGCCCACCGACTGTTGCGATCGGGCTGAATTCAGCGGTAGCGAATGTGACGCGCATGCCCACATTCTGTCCAAGTTCCTGCTCAATCGCTCCAATTCCCGCTTTCCCGAGCAGGTTCCGGTCGGGTTATCAGCGGAACGAGACGCTTCGTGTTCTCTACCGAGGATTGTTGAACTGGTCGTACCAGGTGGCCTCCACCGAGAAAACAATGACCTCGCTGCCCGCACCCTCTACCTCAAATCCATCTCTCATGCATCGAGCTGTGTGTTACGTTTTGAGAAGCAGCAGCAAACCTGCTCAACAATATCTAGGAGGGGAAATGTCCGAGATCAACGAACTCAAAGAACAACTTGCCTAAATGCAGCAACGCATTAACGAATTAGAGCAGGATCAGATGGAGCAGCCTGTTCAGCGTCGAAACATGTTGAAAGCGGTTGCAGGTGTGGCTGCTGGTGCGGCAGTTGGTGGCCTTGGATTTGCGCGTTCTGCAGCGGCAGCTGATGGGGACTCTTTCTCTATCGGTAACGAATTAAACATCGCAGACTCCGCAACCCTGTTAGTAACCAACACCACATTCACTCTTGGGGGCCAGGGTGGAATCTTCGGAGTTACTGACAACGCATTCGGCGGCGCAGCAAAGCTGTTTGACGACGCTGCGGGCTTCTCGGATGATTTCGCAACAGCCGTCAGCGAGGCGATGATTGATTCAGCGCTAACGGGTGGCGCAGCGAAAGAAGACGTCAACATTGGTGTTACAGGCGTCGGTGACCGCGGTGTACACGCGTATGGCGTGACCGATGGCTTGAGGGCCTTTGGTGGTGCGTACGGTGGCGCATTCCAGGGCGGGTCTGCAGGTATCGTCGCTCAACCGAGCGATTCCACTACGGGAATCGGCGCGAAGCTCATGGGTGAAGTTCCTCTCAAACTGGTTGAAGGCACCGAAGAGTTGCCATCGACCGTAGGCAACGGCCATTTCCGACACACAGGCGGCGAACTGTACTTCGGTGCGGGTGACACATGGAAAACCCTCTCGAACCCCACGTTCGTACCGGTTACACCATTCCGCGTATACGACAGCCGCAAAGTCACAAACGGCCGACTAAGCAAAGGCGAAAATGCGGTCGTTGACTGTAGCGACGCACGCGCTGCTGATCACTCAGTTTCGATAGCAGATGCCCTACCGGCTGGGGCAACAGCGATTGCTTACAACCTCACTGCGACGGGCACCGGTGGCGCCGGCTTCCTCTCGGTAGCTCCAGGCGACGTGGCATCAACCACCGTCTCAACGATCAACTGGTCTGCTGCGAACGTTGATATCGCAAACTCGAGCATTGTTAAGGTTGATGGAGACCGTCAGGTGAAGGTGTTCTGCGACGGTTACGACGGTGCGGCTACAGACTTCATCATGGACATTGTTGGCTATTACCGATAGCAGGTGACCGATCAACCGCAAGGTCAGTCTGGTTGGCGACTCGCCGACCAGACTGACCTTCAATTTCTCTACCACCTTGCAGCAACACTTGACCCTCGCTGGTGGCAAATCTCAAAGGACTTCCTCAGCCCTGAAAGTGTCATCGCCAAAGTCGGCACGTACGCCGCAGGCGCTGTTGTCATCAACGAGGGCCAACCGTGTGGATTTGCTGGGCTCCGCGGACACCAGAACAGCGACGTCGCATTTATTGACCTCCTAGCCCTCCCAAACGAGGAGTCGGTTGAGGCAGTAACCAAATGTGCACCGCAACTCTTGCGAGCAGCATTCGAAATATCCCCTGTCCGACGTCTGTTGTACGAACGATTTCACGACGACCCACACTTCCTTGAAGACCTCGGTGACGTGTGCTCGCTTGAATACGCTTTGCCGGAGTTTGCCCTAATCGATGGTCGTTACGTTGATCGACTCTCCTACGCAATTGCTAAAGACGAGTTTGTCAAGTTTGCGGCAGACCGAGGAGAAGCATGACTCACTTCACATTCTCTGCCAGGCAGATCCCGATGGAAAGTTCGAGAATCCGCATCCGGCATGTCGAACCGAAAGATTATGAGCGGCTGTATGAGATCGAACGAGACCAGACGACTCTCCACACCTGGCGGTATCGAGGAAAGTTTCCCGACTTCAAGGACTACGAGGCAATTCTCTGGAAGCAAACCCGGGCGATTCTCGTGGTTGAGTCGCAAAAGACCGGAGAAATTGTCGGTTACCACCACTTGCATGACGTTGTTGACCGTGCTGGGCACGGATGGTTTTCGGTCTACTCGGCACCTGACAAGCGATCCACCGGCTTAGCCATGGAAGGTTACGTTCTTTTCGTTGACTGGGTGTTCGCGAATACGCCCCTTCGTTGGATTTATGCATACGTGTTTTCGCACAACTGGCCATCATTTGATTCAAGTGTTCGAAAAGGTCACATTCTTCATGTCGGATCGATGAAGGAACGACTGAGGGTAGACGGAGAACTCACGGACGTACACGTGCTTGCCGCATCTCGTGAATTATTCGAGAAATGGCCTCTCCGAATTCGGATGCATAAAGGTCATGCTCGCCGGTCCGAGCAGCAAACGTGAATCCGCTCCCGAGCCTCTTTCACTAAGCCACCGCTATCGGAACGCAAAAGAGCCCGTCCTTACGGACGGACTCTTACTCGATCTTTCGGGTTACCCCGAAGACACGTTGCTGAACGGTTCAGACAGCTTTGACGTCGACGGCTTCTGGGCCCTTCCGACCCTCGCCGACCTCGAACTCCACCTCTTGACCATCAACCAAGGTACGACGACCTTAACCGATGATGTTTGAGAAGTGAACGAACAGGTCTTCCTGGCCGTCGCGGCTGATAAACCCGAAGCCCTTCTGATCATTGAAGAACTTCACAGTGCCTTTTGGCATATCGGGGTACTCACTTTCGTAGGTCTTGGTTCTTTGGCGACCAAGATGATTCCGAGGCTAACCCACTGAATCTCGCACGACACCTCCTGCTCGGAACTGTCTGGATCGAGATCCGTCGCAGTTTCCTGCGAGGATCTGCAGATGAGCGACCCCATTCTTCTCGACGAACCAACACCGGGAGTTTCGCGAATTACGTTGAACCGCCCCGACGACATGAACACGCTGACCATCGATCTTGTCGATTCTCTCCACGATGCGCTTTCAACTCTCCACGCCGATCACGACTGCAGGGTTGTCGTGCTCACTGGAGCAGGTCAAGCGTTCTGCGCCGGTCTTGACCTCAAAGGTTATGGAACCATTCCTGGCACCGAGTCATTCGGGGCACCGCAACAGGGAATGGCGGTACAGCAGCACATTGCCGACATCGTTCACAAGATGCGATCGATTCGTCAGCCGATTATCGCTGCGATCAATGGGGCGGCCGCCGGTGGAGGATTTGCCTGGGCGTGTGCAAGCGACATTCGCTATTGCAGCGACAACGCAAAATTTGGCACGGCGTTCATTCGTCTTGGAATTTCTGGTTGCGATATTGGTGTGAGTTGGACGCTCCCCCGCCTCATTGGGGTGTCGCGAGCATGGGAGCTCATCTATACGGGAAGAGTTATCGATGCGGCCGAGGCTGAGCGTCTCGGCATCGTTAGTCGATCGGTGCCAACTGACGAGTTGATGGATACCGCCCTCGGTGTCGCAAAGGAGATTGCTGCGAACAGCCCCTTCGGTGTGTGGATGACAAAAGAGGTGCTCTGGTCAAACCTTGAAACACCGTCGATGCGTGCAGGAATCGATATCGAGAATCGCAATCAGATTTT
>JAPOIQ010000397.1 GCA_029978815.1 bacterium | reverse complement strand
TCCTCCTCTTTGGCGCGGCAGCAGCAGTGATGGGCATCACGTCGGGGCTCTCCGAGTTTGCTCGTTATCGAAGGGAGAAGAAACAGCACGTTGACCTCACATTGAGCATCGAGCGGCAACTGCAGAGTCAGCGGGCTGCGCTGCTCGAGTTTGAGCGCGAACAGTCACGGATGCGATGGCCGCTCGACGTTGAATCGATGCTCTGCTCGAGCCGTCTGTGGGAAGCCCGCCCCAGCCACGAGGATTTTCTCTCGTGTGTCGTGGGAACCCAACCGCTGCGATCGTTGGAAGCATCGGGCGGTGACCCCGTATTCGTTCAGTTGCTGCACAAGGTTCTTGTGATCCAGGCTGATCGATGGATCGGCGAGTCGATCGTTCGCCAGTTGCTGACACAAATCTGTCTACGAAGCGGCCCTGCAGATGTCTCTCTCGAGGCAAACGGGTTGTTCGATATACCAACTACGTATTGGCGCGATTCGAATGACAACTCTCGTCACTACGTCGTTGTCACCGATGACATCGAAGCACTTGGACGGGCATCGAGCGACCTTCGACAGCGGCTTCTCAGCAACGACCGAATTGCCGTTGTCGCTCTTGCTCATCACCGTGAACAGATCCCCTCATGTGCTGAGGTGCTCATCCGAGTCGATGACGACTGGAAGGGTGAGGTCATCACCGACTCTGACACGACCCCGGTCCATCTGGCAGGGGTTTCCGCGAAGCGGTGGCAGAAGTGGTCAGATCAGCTCTCGACATTGATTGATCCAGAATGTCAAGACAATTCAGTGGAAGGCCTTCCCGAGATGGTGAGTATGGGAGAGGTTCCCCGGCAGTCAGACAATTCGCTGAGCGTTTGCATTGGTGTGTCGGTGACCGGCCCGATTGAGCTTGACCTCGTGCGAGACGGCCCACACATGTTGGTTGCAGGTACGACATGCTCGGGGAAGAGCGAGTTTCTCCGAACCTTGATCACCTCTCTATGCCTGAAGTATTCGAGCACGGCATTGCACCTTGTGCTCATCGATTTCAAAGGTGGGTCGACCTTTGATGAGTTCAACGAACTGCCGCATGTTGCAGCCGTTGTCAGCGATCTTGACAACGAGCTCATTGAACGAATGCTCAACGGACTAAAAGTTGAAATCCAACGTCGAGAACGCGTGTTACGCAAAGCCCACGTGCGCGACATTTCAGAACTTGTATCGACCGAAGAAACGCTTCCTCGATTGGTCGTCATTATCGATGAATTCGCGGTGCTGGCACGTCGACACCCCGAGCACATGAAGACCTTCACTGCGATTGCTGCTCAAGGACGAAGCCTTGGCTTGCACCTCGTGCTTGCAAGCCAGCGTGTGAGTGGCACGGTGACCGAAGATATTCAAGCCAACACAGATATTCGTATTGCCTTTCGAGTAGCGAACGCCGCCGAGTCCCGGGATGTCATCGGTAGTACCGAGGCAACGGATATACCCAAGTCTCGCCCTGGACGAGCATTCATCGCTGCGTCGGGAAACGATGTCGTCGAGGTTCAGACCGCCGCGGTGAACGATGACGACCTTGACATTCTCAAACGACGCTGCGCAAAAATG
>JAPOIQ010000225.1 GCA_029978815.1 bacterium | reverse complement strand
GAGTCGACCTTGCGCGATGGCAAGGTGCTAGCGGCTCGCTTAAGCCGAGCCAAACTCAAACTCGCAGCCACACCCGAAGATGTTGACTTCGATGTGGTGGCGAGCGGGCAGGTGCTGTACATGGAGGGATATCTCTTTGACAGAGACGACGCAAAGGCCGCGTTTAGGGCATCGGCTGCACATGCCCATCAACACGGCCGAATGGTCTCGCTCACGTTGTCTGATTCGTTCTGTGTCGAACGCCATCGGAACGACTTTCGGCACCTTGTCACCGATGAGGTTGACATCCTGTTTGGCAACGCTGAAGAACTCGTCTCACTGTATGAGGCCGACACCTTCGCTGAGGCGGTGACGGCGGTTCGATCCGACTGCCCGATTGCGGTCGTGACGATGGGCGAGAGGGGATCTCTCATCATCACTGAATCTGAAGTGATTGAATCTGCGGCTCACCCAGTTCCGCACGTCGTTGACACGACGGGGGCGGGAGACTTGTTTGCCGCAGGCTTCCTCTTCGCGTACACGCGTGGTGACGATCTCGCTGAATGTGCCCGTATCGGAGGCATTGCGGCGGCTGAGGTCATCTCCCACGTCGGCCCTCGGCCGCTCGTTGAGTTGCGTACGCTGTTGAAGTGATCTCAAACGCTGAGAGGGCTGCTGCATGGCTTGCGGCCGAACCAGATGATGACATCCGTGAAGAGCTGCGGTCGCTCATCGGCGGCGATGAGTCGGTACTTGCGGAGCGTTTTGGTGGCCGCCTCACCTTCGGAACAGCAGGTTTGCGTGCCGAGGTCGGAGCTGGGCCTCTTCGAATGAACCGCCTGGTGGTGCGGCAAGCTGCTGCTGGGCTCGCCGATTGGTTACTTGCGAATGTCGAGGGTGCTGCACAAAAAGGGGTGGTGATCGGTTACGACGCCCGACGCAAGTCGGAACTCTTTGCGCTCGATACTGCGCTTGTGCTTGCGGGGCGAGGAATTCGCTCGATGATGTTCAGCGCAGTTGTTCCAACACCGGTGCTTGCATGGTCGATCACGCACCTTGGTGCAGCGTCAGGAGTGATGGTCACTGCATCGCATAATCCTCCAGCAGACAACGGCTACAAGGTGTATCTCGAGACGGGGGCTCAGATCGTGAGTCCGGTTGACGAAGAGATTGCCACTGCGATTGCGGCCGTCGACCCGCTGTCAGTTGATCTCGCGGAACCGACATCGCCACTGGTTTCCATGCTGAACGATGAGGTTCGTCAGCAGTATCTCCTCGCAACCCAATCTGTTCGATATGTGACAGATGTCGAGCCGGTCGCTGTGGCGTACACCCCTCTGCATGGTGTTGGAGGCGCAACGTTGGTCGAGGCCTTTGAGCGCTGTGGGCTTGGGGTTCCGCTTATTGTTGCCGCGCAATACGAGCCCGATGGCTCGTTCCCGACCGTCAATTTCCCGAATCCTGAAGAGCCGGGAGCGATGGATGCAGTCGTTGGTCTTGCTGAACGGTCTGGGGCTGCACTCGCTCTTGCCAATGACCCTGACGCCGACCGTCTGGGAGTGGCGATTCCGACTGCATCAGGGTGGAGACGATTGAGCGGCGATGAAATCGGTTGGCTCCTCGCTGACCATGTGCTGGCTCATACTGAAGGTGACGACCGGATGGTCATCACCACATTGGTGTCATCATCGTTGCTTGGCGTGATGGCCGCTGATTACGGGGTTCACGCGGAGGAAACCTTCACCGGGTTCAAGTGGATCGGTCGAACTGTTCTTGAACACCCCGATCGTCGGTTTGTCTTCGGCTATGAACAAGCGCTCGGCTATCTCGTGGCGCAGCCGCCACTCGACAAAGACGGAATCACTGCCGCAGTGCTCATTGCTGAGGTTGCTGCGTGCGCCGCCGCACGGGGTTCCACCATCGAAGAGAAACTTGACGAGTTGGCAGCCCGCTACGGGAGGTATGTCATTGGTGAGCGCTCGATCAAGATGGCCCCATCATTGAGCAGCCAAGTCGTGGAGCGCCTCAAGGCAGATCCTCCCGCAAAGCTCGGCGACATCGATGTTGAGAAAATGGTTGAGTTCCCTGAGGCGGGGTTGCTACGGCTGTCGTTAACCGATGGCACACGCCTTCAAGTCCGCCCAAGCGGCACCGAACCAAAGATCAAGCTGTACGGCGAAGCAGTGGGGGCCGACCCAGAGGCCGGTCTCAACAGTCTGGTAAACCTCCTGCAAGAGATCGCTGCATCAATAAGTCTCTGAGGAATTTCGCGGGGTTCCGAATAAACGGTCCCCGGCATCGCCAAGACCCGGAACGATGTATGCATTCTCATTGAGGTGCGAATCGATCGAGCCTGTGACGATGTGGATGTCCCAACGGTCATCGACGTGCGAACGAACAGCCTCGATACCTTCTGGGGCTGCGATTGCGCAGACAACGGTGATCGTTCCGGTGACCTGGCGGTTTGCGATCAAATCGATGACGTGGTTGAGTGACCCGCCAGTTGCAAGCATCGGGTCAACGATGATGACTGGTCGATGCCCAATATCTGCGGGGAGCTTGTCCGTGTAGAGCTCTGGCTCAAAGGTTGTTTCGTTTCGAGTGACTCCGACGAAGCCAAGGTCGGCATCGTCGAGGACATGGTGTACCGAGGTGACGAAACCGAGTCCGGCTCGAAGAATTGGAACGACAAGTGGAACCTCAGCAAGAACGTCTTGAGTAGTTTCGGCGAGGGGTGTCGTTACGCGGGTTGACCTCGTCGGCAACGACTTGGTTGCCTCTGCGAGGAGGATGATGCCGAGACGGTCGAGATGAGCCCGGAAGTTTGCGTTCGGTGTTTCGACCGATCGCATATGCGCAAGGGCATCTTTCACGATCGGGTGGTCCACCTCGGTCACAATGAAACTCATAATGCCCCTTCGGAGTGTTCCGCGATAAGGCGCGCATAGCCGGGTTTGATGATTTCGTTGATGATGCGAAGCCGTTCGGGGAATTCAACGAACGCGCTTTTCATTGCGTTGATGGTGAGCCACTGCATGTCTGCAAGGTCGGTGTTGAATGCTGCGGCTAATTGAACAAACTCGTTGCTCATCGAGGTGTTCGACATGAGCCGGTTGTCGGTGTTCACCGTGACCCGGAAGCCCAGGGTGCGCAGCAGCCCGATCGGGTGCTCGGCGATGGACCGGGCGGCGCCGGTCTGCACGTTCGAGCTCGGGCACATCTCCAGGGGGACGCGCCGGTCGCGGATGTAGGACGCCAGCGCCCCGAGGTGCGCCGAGCCGTCGGGCTGCCGGGCGATGTCGTCCATGATGTGCACGCCGTGGCCCAGCCGCTCCGCGCCGCACCACTGGATCGCCTCCCAGATGCTGGGCAGGCCGAACGCCTCACCGGCGTGGATCGTGAAGTGCGCGTTCTCGCGCCGCAGGTACTC
>JAPOIQ010000025.1 GCA_029978815.1 bacterium | reverse complement strand
GCGAGCAACACCTGGTGTATTCACCTTTTTCGCCACCGAGGAAACTCGGCCTTCAAGGTTGGTTGTCGTGCCTTGCTTTTCTGACATGACCGCTGCAGGCAACACCACGTCTGCCGAGACCGATGAAGCATTCATGTGACCAGTGATCGAGATCACCCGGCCGGCGCCTTTCAGCGCAGCAACGGCGAGACCTCGATCTGGAAAATCAGCAAGCGGATCACTACCGAGCAAGACGAGAACCTCAATCGCTCCGGATGCCGCGGCTGCCAATGTCGATGAGGTATCAAACTCGTCGGAAGTCGGAGCAAGTCCGGCCTGGAGCGCGCCCACCACGTTGCCGCGACGAAGTGCCGGTAGCACTGTCGCCCCATCGATTGAGCCGACCAACTGCTGAACCGCTGCGAACTCAACCGCTGAAGAAGTCGCAAGGTTCGAACGACCAGCGATCACCACAACTGGTCCGCTTGAGAGTTGTGCCTGCACGTCAGCATCGGCAAGCGTTGCGGAAATTGCCGACGACATATCACCAGCACCATGACGAATCGACCGCCATGCCTGACGGGTCAGGCCGCTGCCGGTTGAGGTGAACTCAATGATCTTCGTTGAGCCATTCATGACTGCATCGCGTAAACGCAAGTACAGCACCGGCAGTTCCTCTTTGAGATCCGGCGCCATCAACACCACGGTTGCCGCCGATGCCATATCTCGAATAGAGGCTCGCGGCATTCCGAGAAGCGCACTTGGCAACCCATCTCCGAGCTGAGGATCGTGACGATCGACGCCAAGTACTGAGCACAGTTGCGCCCACGCCCAAGCGTCCTCGTTGGTGCCGCGGGCACCACCGATCACACCAATCGACGAAGCGCCCTTCGAACTCAGCGCCGCGTTGAGCAGGTCTGTCGTGATCGACATTGCTGCATTCCACGATGTTGCTTGGTGACCATCGGCTGTATTGATGAGTGGTTCGGTGATACGACCTTCAGCGTGGATCGATTCGAAGTTGAATCGTCCTCGGTCACAGAGCCATCCCCAGTTGACATCGTCGTTATCGATTCCCTGATAACGCAGCACGCGATCTCGGCTCGAGTGAACAGAGATTTCGCAACCCACCGAGCACGATGTGCATGTGCTGTTGACCTGCTCAAGGTCCCATGGACGGGCCTTGAAGCGGTAGGGCTTCGCAGTTAGCGCACCAACGGGACAAATCTGTGCGGTATTCCCCGAGAAGTGAGACGAGAACGGCTCATCCGGATAGGTCATTACCTGAGTCGCGTTGCCACGTTCGACGAAGTGGATGAGCGGGTCACCTGCAACTTCGTCAGCGAATCGGGTGCAACGGTCACACAGGACGCAGCGCTCGCGGTCAAGCATGATGAGTGACGAGATGTCAATCGGCTTCTCGTAGTGACGCTTTTCCTCGATGTAACGGCTTTCACCTGGACCATGACTGAACGCCTGGTCTTGCAACGGGCATTCGCCGCCCTTGTCACAGACCGGGCAATCAAGAGGATGGTTTGCGAGAAGCAGTTCAAGAATTCCTTCTTGGGCACGCTTCGTCGTATCTGACTCGGTATCGACGGTCATTCCCGGTGCAACCGGGACCATGCATGATGGCTGCAACATTGGGCCGCGGCCGGTGTCGATTTCGACAAGGCACTGGCGACACATTCCCACCGATGACATTCGCGGGTGGTAGCAGAACCGCGGGATGAATTCACCCGCACGCTCTGCTGCTGCGATCACCATTTCACCGGGCTTAGCAGAGACGGTCTTACCGTTAACGGTGATCTCGACGGACTGATCGCTCATGCGCCACCTCCAACAGCAGTCACCGGAATGCGGGTACGTGACCGCGATGGGGCGACGCGTGATTCGAACTCTGAGCGGAACAGCGTCAATGCGGAGTGCACCGGCACATATGCCGATGGCCCGACGAAACAAATCGTTGTCATCTTGTACGGGAATGGCGTCGCTTCGAGCTGCAGATCTGCACTTGCCGCGTGCGGCATATCACCGGGACAAATCGACTGACCGACCTCGAGGAGAAGCTCGAGATCCTCAGTGGTGCCATGGCCCTCGACAACACGCTCAAGGATGCGCATCAGCCAAGTACCACCCTCACGACACGGCACACACTTACCGCATGACTCGTGCGCATAGAACTTTGTCAAAGTGAGCGCTGCTGCGGGGATGTCGGTGGTCGAGTCCATCACCATGATCGCACCAGATCCAAGCATCGAACCCGCTGCGCCAACGAGGCGACCTTCAAACGGCAGGTCGAGTTGGTCAGGAAGGAACCATGGAGCTGATCCACCACCCGGTACGAATGCTTTCAGATCGTTCCCGTCACGAATTCCTTGGCAGAACTCTTCACCATAGAGCAGGTCTCGGAATGTTGTTGTGCCGTTAATGATTTCGTACACACCCGGCCGACGAACATGACCAGATACCGCAACCATGCGGGTACCTGGTGACGACTCGGTACCGATGTTGGTGTACTCGGCAGCACCCTTCGTTGCAATAAACGGCAAGTTCGCCAACGTTTCAACGTTGTTGACGATGGTTGGTTGACCATAGAGGCCAATCGCTGCAGGAAAATACGGAGGCTTCAGCCGAGGCATTCCACGGTTGCCTTCGAGTGATTCGATAAGAGCTGTTTCCTCGCCTACAACGTATGCGCCAGCGCCCCAATGCAAGACGATGTCGACGCTGAATGGCGACCCGAGAATGTTCTTACCGATGTACCCCGCCGCATACGCATCGTTCAACGCTTCGGCAACACGCTCTTGGGCGAGCGCCATCTCGCCCCGGATGTACAAGAAACAACGAGAGAGACCAGCCGCGTAACAGGCAATCAGACATCCCTCAATGAGCTGATGCGGATCACGCTCCATCAACAGACGATCTTTGTAGGTGCCCGGCTCCGACTCGTCACCGTTGACGACGAGATAGCGCGGGTACACACCCTCAGGGGTCAGCCCCCACTTCACGCCAGCCGGGAATCCCGCACCGCCACGACCAAGAAGGGTTGATGAACGAACTTCTTCGTGCATGTCTTGTGGGCTTCGAGCCAACGCCGAGCGGAGGCCCTCATATCCACCCGTCGCGAGATAACGCTCGAGGGTGTACGAGTCTTCATATTGGAATCGTGAGGTAACGATCTGTGGACGGTCACCTTCAATAAACCCGGGCGCCCAAGGGAATGTTGTCATGACGCACCACCTTCCGCTCCAGCAGTAATCCATGCGGGAGGCTCGGTGACCTCAGAAGGATCAACCGCACCCACACCTCGATCAGCCGGAATGTGTTGCCGGACGCGAGCAAGTGTCCCGTGCGGTGGAATTTCGTCGTCAAGACGGCCACTTCGGAGATCAGAAATCAGTTGGCGAACTTCAACTGGCGTCGCGCGAAACTTGAAGCGATAGTTCACCTGAAGGCACGGCGCCTCAGTGCAAGCGGCCTGGCATTCGGCACGGTGAAGGGTGAACATCCCATCATCGGTTGTTCCACCCTCGTGGATTCCAAGTTCTTCCTCAGCTGCTCGCATGAGATCGTCAGCACCGAGCAATGCGCATGACATCGTTCCGCACACGTTGATGAGGTACCTGCCAACAGGTTCGAATTTGAACATCTCGTAGAACGTTCCGGTTCAGAGCACTTCTGCTGGTGTCACGCCAATGAGTTCTGCAATGTGACGCATCGCCTCATCTGTTACCCATCCGTCTTGTTCCTGTGCCAAGTGCAAGAGAGGGATCAGCGCAGATTTCGACCGTGGATAGCGGTCAATAATTTCTTTGGCAATGGTTACGTTCGCGTCAGTTAATCGAGCCATCGTGTTGTCCTCTAGCGATCCACTTCTCCGAGCACCGGATCAACCGATGAAATGACGGCAACCGCGTCCGCCACGAGACCGCCGCGCATCATATGTGGGAGACATTGAATGTTGACAAAAGATGGTGCCCGAACATGCATGCGATACGGGGTCGGGGAACCATCACTTGCGATATAGCAACCAATCTCACCACGTGGGCTTTCAATTGCCACATACACCTCACCCTCAGGAACTTTGAATCCCTCAGTGAAGATCTTGAAGTGGTGAATCAGCGCTTCCATTGACTCGTCAATACGGGCCCGTGGTGGAGGTGTGACCTTCTTGTCCTGGATGCGGTAGTCGCCCTCTGGCATCCGGTCGAGAATTTGGTGGACAATCCGCATCGACTCGCGAATCTCATTTAAGCGAATTGCATATCGGTCGAACGCGTCTCCATAACTTCCTACGATGATGTCGAATTCGACTTCGTCGTAGCGTAAATATGGGTCGTGGCGACGCAAGTCCCACTCGACACCGGTTGAACGCAGGATTGGCCCAGTTGCTCCAAGCGCCAACGCTTCGCTTGGGGTGATCACCCCTACGCCCTGCAGACGTTCGCGCCACAGCGGCTGACCGGTCATCAAGATGTCGTATTCCTCAAGGCGTTCTGGCAACAGATCGAGAATGCGCAACACATCGTCACGCCAACCCGGCGGGAGATCGGCTGCGAGTCCGCCCGGTCGCACGAAGTTGTGGTTCATGCGAAGTCCAGTGACTTTTTGGAAGAAGCGAAGCACCTCTTCTCGTTCACGCCAGCCATAGATCATCATCGACACCGCACCAAGGTCCATGCCATTGGTTGCCATGAACAAAAGGTGGCTGCTCATGCGGTTGAGCTCAGAGAGCAGCATTCGCATCCACTGCGCTCGCTCTGGGATGTCGCCGTCAATGCCGAGCAATTTCTCGGTTGCCATCGAGAACACAAGTTCGTTGTTGAGCGGGCTCGCGTAATCCATGCGGGTGACGTTTGTGCCACCTTGCATGAAGGTGAGTTGCTCACCAGTCTTCTCCATGCCCGTGTGGAGATAGCCGATAATCGGCTTACACCGAAGGACGGTCTCGCCTTGTAGTTCGAGCATGAGCCGAAGCACACCGTGGGTCGAAGGGTGCGAAGGACCCATGTTGATGACCATGGTCTGGTCTTCATCTGGGTCTTCGGGCAGGTCGCCAAGCTTCGCAGCATCTGCTTCTGACAACCTCAACACTGAACCGACCTCACGGAGGAGCTCGCGGGCGGTGAGTTCAGAGCGGGGGCGAAGTTCCTGGGCGCCTTCGTCGGCGATCATCGTCATGATGCAGCACCTTTGAACTGAACGGGGATCGTGCCGACTTGGAAGTCTTTGCGGAGCGGGTATCCGTTCCAATCTTCCGGCATCAAGATCCGCGATGGATCAGGATGGCCATCAAACGAAATTCCGAACATGTCGAATACTTCCCGCTCCATCGCTTCGGTGCCTGGATGCAGATCGAACAACGTCGGAACGGTTGCGTCGGTCTCTGGAACCTGGGTCCGCAAACGGATACGTCGGGTGTGCGTGATGTCGAGAAGGTTCACGACAACTTCGAAGCGCTCAGGAGTCACACTGGCTGGCAGTGACCGGTCCATATATTCCGAGTAGTCGACTGCGGTGAGGTCGACACACATTGCGTACCCCTCGTCTGCAAGCTGTTTGGCGACGTCAAGGTAGCGATCGCGAGCCACATGAAGTACGAGCTGCCCACGACTCTCTGTCATAGGGCAACCAAACATCTCTGGTTCAGGTACCTCAGCCTCGACTTCTTCGCTGAAGTCTTCAGACTGTTCTTCGGGAGTATCAGTCATGCGGCTGCCTCCCGAGCAAGACCGGGACCGAGCCTGCAGGAATCTCTTGCACGTGAATGTTCGCTCCTGCGCCGGTCTTTTCTCGGCGACGCATGATCTCTCCCTGCTCAATCTTTGTGTGCAAGGTTTCGATCGCGTGAATCAAGGTTTCCGGCGACGGAGGGCAGCCGGGAGCGTAGACATCAACTGGGACGATCTGATCGACACCCTGAACAATTGCGTAGTTATTGAACATGCCCCCGCTTGATGCGCAAACGCCCATTGAGATCACCCATTTGGGTTCCATCATCTGGTCGTAGACCTGTCGGAGCACGGGTGCCATCTTCTGGCTGACGCGCCCAGCCACGATCATGATGTCGGCCTGGCGTGGTGAAGCGCGGAACACTTCCATGCCAAAACGAGCGATGTCATAGTGCGCGGCACCTGACGCCATCATCTCGATTGCGCAACAGGCAAGACCGAATGTGGCAGGCCATGAGGAACGGGAACGAGACCAATTGACGAGGGCCTCCAGTCGTCCGGTAATGACGTTGTGGCTGAGCCCACCCAATCCGTCGTTCACTACATCGCCAAGTGCCATTTACAACCCGCTTTACGCTGCTTCGGTGGAGTCTTGTGCAGACTCACGTGCCTCGAGACCGACGCGACGAACGGTCGTCGTGGTCGACCGATCAGGCGACACCATCGAAGCGTCGAATGAAAGATCCCGATATCGCTGGAGAGGTCCCCAATCAAGTCCGCCTCGCGCCACTTCATAGACAAAGGTCAAGAAGAACACCAGTGAGAACCCGATGATTGCCCATAATCCATACATACCGAGGGCTGACCGCTCTACGGCATATGGATACAAAAAGATGATCTCAATATCGAACATGATGAAGAGCATCGCGACCACAAAGAACGACACCGGGAAGCGCTCTGGGGGTTCACGGCTGGGAATGATGCCGCACTCATAGGGTGCTTGTTTCGCTACCGAAGGACGGTTTGGAGCAAGTAAACGAGACGCAACAAGACTCAACACTCCAAACAGGAGTGCGAGCACCATGAGGATGACGATGGGGAGATATTGAGCCATTTTGAGTGTGTGTTGGTTGGCCCTATCGAACTATCCGACTGGCAGTTCAGCTTTTCGGGCAAGGTTTTCAGCGACGAAGCGATCACGACGATGGAGCATCCACGCAAGAGCGAGGAACACAATCGTTGAACCAATCGTGATGAGGGCAGCTGGCTCTCGACGTGAGCCAAGGTCACGCAACATGTACACGTATTGCGCTTCCTGCGTCGGATCAACCTCTGGAGCTGAAGGTGCGCGACCCGGTTCGGTTCGGAGCGGAATGTACGGAGACACCTCCACAACCGTGTAATACGGCTTGTGGAAGAACGCAATCTGATCAAGCGCATCCTGACCGAAGATCTTTGGATACGCCTCGCCACCAATTTCGAACACGTTCGTCACCTTGAACGAGCCGGGCTCAAGAGCGTCTTCTTCTTCAAGGAACACGGTCGCCGATGCAGCAGCCTGACCAAATGCAGGCTCCGACTCGCCAAGAACTCGCCACTCTTCACTCACGAATCCGTCGTACACCACGTCGTTGATGTCGGCTGGTACAGCGACATCAGAAAGTTGAAGGCGATTTTCAAGAACACCGGCTTGGTAAAGGTCGTCGGCGTCTTGAATGACAGTTCGCCCTGGAACCTGAACCCAAGCAGGGTCTGCACCCTTGAGGCCGATTCCGTAAATCCACCAGATGCCGCCCATGAGCGCCATCCAGCCAGCTAGTCCACACAGCGCCACAAGAAACCCGAGACGAGCCCCAATGTTTGTGCCAAGAATCATGTACACCGAGCCCATAAAGGCAACGGTTCCGAGAATGACCGTCAGAACACCACGAAGCTCTGGCTCCCAGTTGATTGCGAGCAACGCTGCAGACATCACAAGCCCCTTACGTAGTCGACGACCGCTTCGATTTGCTCATCGGTCAGCATTGAACCAAAGCCCGGCATACGACCGCTGCCCTGACCCTGAATGCCGTATTTTGCTCCGTAGTTGGAACCGTTTTTGATGAACGAGATCATGTCAGCCTCATCAGGGAATGCTGATGCTGCTTTGCCTCCAGTGAGGTTCCATCCGAAGGCACCCTGACCGGTCACACCGGGGTCGCCCCAGCTCCAGCCAGGAGTGTGGCATCGGGCGCAGCTGTAGGCACCGCTTCCAAGGTCAAGATTGAACAGCGCCTCGCCATATGAGCCATAGGTACCGTCGTCGACGAGTTGCCACGCACGGGTGTCAATATCGGCTTGGATGTCACTCGGCAGATTGCCGGAAGGACAACTCTTCGGGTCGTCTTCACCAACACCGCAGTTTTCTCTCGGAATCTGAATCGAGTGGAGGTACGAAATCAAGGTATCGATCTGCTGGTCGTTCATCGGCCCGCCACCTTCAACACCCCAAGGGCTCATCGGTGAGAACGGACGCCCGTAAACAAGAATGAATCGAACCTCATCTTCATCGAAGCGGTAAAAGATGTTGTTCAGTGCTGGAGCCTTCCAGTTCACTGCTTCGACTTCACCCGTCACTGGGTCGGTGACGTTCCATGCTGCTTCACCACCGGAACCGGCGTAACCACCGTGGCAACCTGCGCAGTTGAATCCGCCCTCTGCGGTCGGAGCGAACAAACGCTCGCCCCAGTCAACGAAGATCTCTTCTTGGGCTTCTACTGCTCCGGCCTGACGTGCTGGTTCAAACACCCAGTAGAGAGGAAGGGCGATCACCGTGATGGCAAGAAGAACAACTCCGGTGAACTGCACCATTTCAAGACGACGACCCTCAAGTTCTTCGTCTTCGAGATATTTCTTTCGGTTTGGGGCGAGCTCAATTTCTGAGCCGAGCTCTTCGCGAGCTGAGCGACCGTTAAGAACGGCGTAGACGATGAAGCCCGCAGTGACGACGATGAGGAGTACCCATGCAATGGAGGTCGTTGTTAGTGCAATCATCAGTGATCACTTGCTCCCACGCAGTGAGGTCCTTCTGCTTCTTGACCGGTGGTATTGATACCGATTGGCACACCTTGAACAATCGTTCCGGTATCGACAATGACATCCCCGGCAGCGGAGAATTCCAATGGGAAGTGGTCCATGCCTCGAGGAGCAGGCCCACCCTTCTTCTCACCAACTCGGTTGTACTGCGAACCGTGGCAACCACATTCGAACCACTGGCTCGAGGTGCATTGTGGAACACGGCAACCGAGGTGCGGACACTTCTGGTATGAAGCGATCAATCCACGGCGCATACCTGCCAACACCGACTCTTTGTAAACGCCTTCGGCCTTCGCTACGGCATCAACCGGATACTCGGTGATCCAGGCGCGAGCCTCTGGTGCGTAGAAGAAACCTTGGCTCTGACGGATGCCGGCGATGATGTCGTCGTAGCGACCGATTGGCACTTTGCCACCGAAACCGCCGGTCTTCGTCGGCCAGAGGAAGCCGACAAATGAGGCTGCGGCGAATGCGCCAAGTCCGGCACTCATCAACGAGATGGTTGCGCGATTAAAGAACTGACGGCGGCTTACACCGATCGCATCAGGATCTGCTGGAACGAACGGTTCGGGAGCGAGGTCCTTTGCCGGCATGAGATCGGTACCGGCACGAACAGCTGCGGCTTCGGCTTCAACTGCTGCACCTGACGCTGACGAAGATTCTGCTCCGGCTGCCTTACGGGCAGCTCGGTCGCGTGAAACGGTCTCATCGCTGAGGGCTCCGGCTCCGCGAACATCGCTGCGACGAGCGAGCGTTGCGAACGATGCGCCAGCAAGAACGACCAGTGCAATGACTGCGATGAGAATGATGGAAGTTGCGCTCATTTCGACCTCACAACTCGAAGAAGAGTCCGTCACGCCATGGCAGCGTGAAGTTGAAGCCCGGGCCACGGAAGAACGAACCGATCATGACCAGCACTGCCCAGAACATGAGGTGCACGGT
>JAPOIQ010000001.1 GCA_029978815.1 bacterium | reverse complement strand
CGCGACTGGCGGCCATAACGCCTGCGATAAACGTTGATGCCACTGCGCCCATTCCTGGGAGTAGGACTCCGAGGCGTCCACTGGCTGGGGTGATCTCGTGCTTGGTCATGCCCCCAACGTAAGTTTCATTACTAGTTAAATACACTTTGTTAAGTATTTCTTAACTAAAATGTGAAGGTGGCCGATCCACTCGATATCCCACTTCGCCAGCTCGAATATCTCGTCGCCGTGGCAGATCATCCGACCTGGTCATCAGCAGCAACATCTCTTGGTGTCTCTGCTTCTGCACTCTCTCAGGGACTTGCCGATCTTGAGCGGAGACTTGGCGTCCAACTCTTTGAGCGGCAAGGTCGCCGACGGGTACTCACCGACCTCGCAGACCCAGTGCTTCAGCACGCTCGCACGGTGCAAGCACTATCACACGACATCGGGCAGTGGGCAGAGCGAGTGAGCACACTCAAGATGGGCTCTATCCGCGTCGGCATGCTTGACGTGGGAGCAGTCATTCACTTTCCCGAGGTGCTTCGTCTCTTTCGAACTGATTTTCCCGATATCGGCTTTCATCTCACCGTCGCTCCGTCGAGCGAATTGCTCGCTGGCCTACGACGGGCAGACTTTGACCTCATCGTCTGCGTACGACCTTCTGAACTGCCGCCCACAATCTCTGCAACTCCGTTACTCCAGGAGCGTTTGGTCATTGTTCGACCTCCAAAGGTGAAATCACGACCCCCAAGTGCGTGGGGTCCGTGGGTCCTTTTCCCAAAGGGATCTCACACAAGGAGTCTCATCGAACGAAGCTTGCGCGAGCCCGGCTCTCTTCCACATGTCGTCGCAGAGAGCCATCAGCCGGACGTCCTCGCCCAGATGGTGAGTCTCGGGCTCGGATGGGCGGTCCTCCCGGTAGCCCAGGTACCAGAACATCTCGACGTCGAAATTGGAGAACCGATCGTTACTCGAGATCTCGTCATTTGCCAACGCGAGGGTGCGCCAAAGCATCCCGGTGTCGAGGTGTTAATTGAACGATTGCGTGCAGTTGCTGACCATGACTAGATCGGTCAACGAATCTCGAGTCATCGATGCTGCACCGTAACGATCGCGTTGTAATCCGGAATGCCGCTCTCACGATCGGTGGACTCGCCGTTGATCAACGCATTTGCTTCCGGCCAGACAACCTGTAAGGAACCATCAGCAATATCTGCAAGATGGATTCGCCCCTCAAATCGGCCAGTGGCAGAGGTGAGAGTGACAGCATCGCCATCGCTCATTGCGAGACGTTGAGCATCAGCTGCGCTCATAAATACTGCGTCTCGAGCTGTTCCCGTCAACGGATCACGGTCGCCATGAACGATTGAATTGAACTGCTTTCCACGTCGCGTTGACACAATGAACGACCCTTCAGGTACTTCGACAGGGCGAGCGGTCGGAGTTGTAAAGCTCGCCCGGCCATCAGGGGTTGGAAATACTCCGTCAGCGCAGAGATGCCGACCTCCCCATTGCACAGAATCTCCCGTTGTTGAGAGTCGTTCAATTCCCGCATACGCAGGAACAACACGCGCAATCTCTTCCCGAAGATGTTGGTTGTCACGCCACGAGAAGTGCGCTGCATGAGCCGGCGCAACCCTGCTCGCAATCTCACCCCATAATCGCCATTCACTCTTGGCCGTTCCCACCGTTCGTGGAATCTCTGGAGAAAAAATGATTCGACGTTCGGTTGATGTTTCTGTTCCTCCACCCTCTTGCTCGTAGCGAGTTCTCACCGGAAGAACAAGGACGTCTTCTCCTTCGACAAGCATCTGCGAAGTCGCCACCACGTCAAGATGCACCCGAAGACCAACCGTTGAAAGCGCAGACGACACCCGCTGTGGGTCAGGTAGGACGTCGAGCATGTTGCCACCGGACATCAACAACACATCAATCTCGTCGTTGAGAACTGCGCCAACAAATTCAGGTGCTGTTCTTGCGGGTTCACGCGGAATCTCAAACCCCCACTGTTCGGCAAGCTCCGCGCAATTCTCATCGGTGAGCTCTCGGCCACCCGGAAGAGCAGTTGCGTAAGCCCCCATCTCGGCACCACCCTGCACACCTGAGTGCCCACGAATAGGCATGAGTCCGGCCCCCTCCCGGCCAATCATTCCGCGAGAAAGGGCGAGGTTGACGATTGCTCGAACACCGTCGACAGCGTCGGCGCGTTGGGTGATGCCCATTGACCACACAAAGATTGCCGACCCAACCGATGCGTAAAGATCAGCAAACTCGTTGACAACCGCTGCACTCACACCGCACTGGCTAAGTAAGTCGTCATCATCAAGGCCGCGCAGTTGCTCTTCGAGGTCTGACCACCCGTTGGTGTGCTCATCGATGAAAGAGTGATCGATCGCACCCCGTGCAACGAGGCGTTTTAGTACCGCCTGTGCGAGCGCCACATCGCCACCTGGTCGAACCGGAACATGCAGATCAGAAATTTTTGTGCCGAACACGGCGGATTCAACATTGCTTGGAACCCAGTACCGCTCAAGCGCAGGTTCAAGGTACGGATTGACCACAACCACTCGGCATCCGCGAGCCTTCGCGAGGTAGATGTACTTTGTAAACACCGGCTGGTTCGCCGCAGGGTTCGAGCCCCAGAGCACGATGAGATCGGAGGCGATCACATCTTCCATCGAACAGGTAGTTGCAGCAACGCCAATCGTTGCCTTCAAGCCAACAGTGGACGGAGCGTGACACACCCGTGCCGCTGAATCAATTGAAGCGATTCCCATCGCGCGAGCCGCTTTACCGGCTGTGTAGTACACCTCGTTCGTGAGCCCACGGCTGGTGAGGTAGACGCCAATACGCTCCGGCGAGGTTGCGGTGATCGAATGAGAAATCGTCGAGAGAGCATCATTCCAGGTGATGACGGAGAACCCGGGCTCACCCCTTCGGCGACGCAGCGGGTACCCGAGTCGACCCAACTCTCTCAGACCTGCACCGTCAAGATGAGACAGTGCTGCCACATCGGCAAGAGCATTGGCCTTCATCACTCCCGCAGTATTGAACTCCAACAGCCGAAGACGAGTACTACAGAGATGAATCCCATCTTGACCCCAGTCGTGAAGCCCAGCGACTCCTAACGCGCACCCGTCACAGGCGCCTTTCGTAAGTACCTTCCAGCCGTACCGCAAGTTCTTTCGGTTCGCCCAGATCGTTCGAACCATTTCTCCGTAATGGTTCGGCTTCACTAAACCAATGCCATTTGGTCGCCAACTCACCCACAGTGACGGTCGGGGTCGCCGAACATGCCACCGCCACGGCAACACACTCAACGGACGCCACGAGATCATCGTGTCGAGGTTGGTGTTGGGTCGACGTATGCCGTAAACCGATCATCCCGAGCGAACCCGATCAACCGCAGACCCGCTCGCTGCGCAGCATCAACCGCAAGCGACGATGGCGCACTGACCGCAATAAGAGTTCCAAACCCGGCAGCGCAGGCTTTTTGCACCATTTCAAAACTCGCCCGTCCGCTAATCACCAACATGAGGTCATTCGCTGGCAAGCGGCCGGAACTGTACAAATGTCCAACAACTTTGTCCACGGCGTTGTGCCGCCCAACATCTTCAGAGATGTCAATCACTTGACCGTCGACGGTGACAGCTGCCGCCGCATGAGAGCCACCGGTGAGGGCAAAGACCTCTTGTTGGGACCGAAGGTTTGAGGCAACCGCCGCAACCACATCCTCATCGGGCTGACGACCTGCATCAACAGAAGCGACCCCCGACACCATGGCTGCCATATCTGCGGTACCGCAGGCGCCACATGAAGACGACACCGTCCCCAGACGGGCCGGGAACGATCCAGGTAGGTGTCCGGTTTCAATCAGAACTGTCGTCGTTGGGCCCGAGCGGTCAACAGAAACTCCCGCCGTCACTTCGGGCTGAAGCATTCCCTCGGCAATACAGAATCCAAGTCCTAATGCGGCCGGGTCGTCAGGGGTGCACATTGTCGTTGCAATGACCTCACCGTTGACGTTGATGGCAAGTGGCTGCTCAACGACAAGCCATTCCTCTGATTGAACCGACCAACCGCTTGTATGACGGTCAGCCGTGTGGCGGCGGGCTCGTCCGTACAGCGGTCGTGTTGTCACCTCCGTAGTTTGTCACGCGAGCCAACGTGCACCGATATCGGTCAGCTGTAACTTCGCCCAAGCCCCGCTGTTGCGTCGGACTGAACCCCATAGGGCGGAATCGGGTAGCGCAAACCGTTTCTTGAGAGTGATTCAAGGCCAGCGATGACCCCCGGAAGAAATCGAGGAGGAATCGCCATCAACAGTTCGTCCTCCATCACCCCGCCATAGCGGCGTTCAGCAAAACATGGAATCGACAAACTTGGTTCACCTGTTGCAAGTGCTCGCCCCCATGAGTCAGCGCAAGATGACTCTCCGACACATCCCCATTCAAGTTTCTTAAAGCCAGTCCACTGAAGGCCATTAATGAACAGGATCATCTGTGCAGGAGTGGCATAGATGAGACAGATATCAGGTGGATCGAGTCGGCCGGACGCAAGAGGTGACACCGCCATCGCCTCGTATTGGCCGAATGGCACTGTTGTCATCGAATGCTGGTGGGCAGATGCGTCCTCGAGTGTCTCGTACCAGACGCCTGTCATGCGCTCACCCGAGAGCCATTCATCATCGCGGGGGTGCAAACCGATCACCGTTGAACACTGATCACCGACGAGATCTTCGACGGTAATACCCACCGTCCATCCAAGGCGGCTTGCCTGACCGACGATTTGATCAGTGGTGTGAATCGCCTGTGGACGACGAATCTTCGGGATCGACTCCATTTCATCGCGCGTTGCGAACATCTTCATGCCGATCGGGGTCGTCCTCAGCCGAAGGAGGCGATTGAGGTCATCAACCACGTGGGGCCAGTCAAGATGGTCGCCGATTGCAACCTTTGTTCCTGCGTCGCTCATCTCGTACCTCCTACTTGCGTCGTTCATGCCATGTTGACACGCGCCTACATCACGACAAGTTGTCGGACATATTTCAGGAGATGATTTCGCTGATCACCGAATCGATCACACCTGCAGCGAGCGCACGCATCTCGTCATCGGTGCGGTCCTGAATTGGGTGCTCAACAAAAATTCGAGCGACATCAGGGAATCCGAGAGCGGTTGATTGCGCATCTGCTCCACTAACGAACTCGCTTGAGGCAACGAACACACCCGGGACTCCGCGACTTTCAAGATCTACGATGTCGTGCACACTGCACGACGTACAACTGCCTCAATCAGCCAACGCTTCGATCACGAGAGTGCATTGGGTGGCAATCTCGTGCCGAAGGTCAACAGGAGCCGGTTTTGAAAAGGTCGGTTTCTTGTAACGCCGGACTGTCGCACCGCGATCGATGAGCTGGCGCTCAATTTCATCAAGAAAGACATCGCCACGGGGTTTTGAAATATCGAGCAGGCCGATCGTTTGCCCCTCGAGCGAGGACGGTCTCGCAAGGCGAGTACGCGTTGCAGGAGCACTCTCAGAAGTCGGGTCGAGGACGATGGTCTCGCTCACGTCGCCACCTTAGACCATTTCGCCGATCATCATGGACGAACCTCGACTGTGACGGGATCACTGCCAATTTCTCCGTTCACCCATCCACCAATCATCGAATAGAACAATCCAGCTCCGCCACCTGCATGAGCGAGAAGAATTCCGCCAGGGCGGAATTTCGGCAGGGCAGGTACGTCACCAAATCCTTCCGGAACCCCCTCAGCAATTCCGCCGACGCCCCGTACGAGTTCAGCGCCTGGTCGCGTTGTTGCGGCATAGAGCGCCTCGAGCACCTCCTCATCACCCCATTTCGCCTCGTGAAAAATTCGCGAATGGTCTGGGCTGATCACCAACACCACATCAAATCCGATCACGAGCTTGCGATTATGAAGGCCCATCAGGGCATCGGCGAGCGTGGCGATGAGTTGCTCAGGGGTTCGAGCAAGTTGGTCGACTACACATTTCGGCCCCTCACCGGCAAAGACTGTTATTGCGTCAACTCCCTCAGGGAGACCCCGCTGCACAGAGAGTTGCCTGAATGGCGACCCGGCCTCATCCTCGGTAAAACAGAACGAAATTTTTCCTGGGTTGCCGTGAGTAGCGCGGTCAACCTCACCGGGGCGTCCTCCGCCAACATTGCGAATCACGAGCTGCACCGCGCGCCCAATTGTCAGATTTGCCCTGTTGCCCTGCCCAAACACGTTGATACCAGAGTTCATTCCTATTGCTTTGGCGCCGGGACCATTACAAATGAGGACTGGGCCTACTGGCATCGTCGTCGCGAGCAGACCGTGCATGTTGAACGTGTCGTTACATACGGCCTCAATTGCTGCAATCACCCACGGCAGATACTCGGGGCGGCATCCCGCCATCACCGCGTTTACCGCGATCTTCTCAACAGTGAGTTCGACCAGATCAGGTGGAGCAATCGCCACGACATCATCGGGGCTACGGGTCGTTCCTTCAAGCATTCGCAGCACCCGCTCGCGAGTCGGCGGTATGACCGGAAGGCCGTCTGTCCAGCCGCGCTCAAACATCGCTTCGAATGGATCCTCCGCCTGAGCAAACTCGACTTCTCGAGCGGCAAGCCCATCGCCACCGAAGCGTGCTCGCAGGGAGTCGATGAGATTTGGGTCAACGCTCATCGAGCCACAACCGGGACGCATCACAGGTAACGCCGAGCCCAAACCATCGATTCCGGTGATCTGCCTCCATTCGGCCTGAGACCACCCAACAGTTCTCTCCACCTCTGCCCCGCCCGCAACGTTGATGAGAGTGGGAACTGTTTCGATCTCGTGGTGCCAAGAAAACGCCAAGTCGTCGTCATGCTCACGGTCGACCGACGCGGGGAACGCTGGGTCATCTTGTGTGATCACTCGAATCGGGGTGACTGACGCGATTTCGGCAATGACGTCTTCGACCATCTGGCAGGTTTCACAGTCTCGCTTCACAACGACTGTCAACCCGTCGGAAAGTGCTTTTGAAGAAAGTTCTCGTGCTGAGGTCACCATGTGATCACGGTACTCTACGAAGTGGAGGTGTACGAGCGCCTGGTGGGCTCCGCCGTCTTCAACACGGTTGGGACGGATGAACTTCGTCCGGCGGGTTCGATTCCCGTCCACCTCCGCTCAGTTCGTTACCTCGCGTCCACGCACCCTCCTATCACCTACCCGGCGGGTGATCCTCATTTGGTCGAGGCAATTGACGAGCGGCAGCGCGTGCTTGCGGGTAACGCCAAGCGCATCACGAAGATCGGCGACCGTAAAGCCAGCGGGGTCAGCGTTCCAGAGCAGTTCAAGAATGGGTTCGAGATCACGAAGCACATCGGTGTGGAAGTACACGCCATCGTGTCCAATGAGTACTCCGAGGCGTACCAGCCGCGCAACCACCGGGCGATCGTCGTTGTCGATTGGTCCTGTCGCCACCCCTTCGGCAAGAAAACGATCGATGAGCGGTGACTCCAGAGCTGGGTCAACACCTCCGAGTCGCGCTACTCCGTGCTCGACGATCACATCGTCGATCAAGCCCAACAATGCTCGTTCAACATCGCTGCACTCCGCAATATCGAACGCTCCTGCGGAAAGTCGTTCGCGGAGGGCACTCATGGTCGAATCTACGACAACCTCAGCAGCGACCCATCGCTCGACAACTGCTTGAAGATCGCATCCAGTGAGTCGTCGGGCGTCGCGAGTTGTCACCCATCCGTGATGGACGAGCTGCTGTTGAACTGAACCGTCAGGGGTTGACTGCGACGGCGATGCGACTGGAGCGACGTCGTTAACAATCGCGACGCCGGCGACCTCTCCGGCGCCTTGGTCTCGCAGAACAAAACGATCGCCCGGACGCAGCGGAAGGGGCTCTTCAAATCGCATCCGATACCAATTTCGGTTTACGTGGCGGTCCCCACCAACCGGCCGAAGACTGACCTCTCGACGGGCCGAACCAATGTGAGCACTGAATCCTTTTCCGTTTCGAATGCTTGAACCATCGACAAGTTGAATTTCGACATCGACAAACTTGGGGTGCGCCCAACAGTCTCGCTCAACAATGGCATCGCCTCGACGGATCTCAGAGGCCGAAACACCTGACAAGTTGATCGCCACTCGGCTGACCGCATCGACATTTTCGCGATCTGTGCCATGTCGTTGCACTCCGCGAACCGTCACTTCGTGATTCGCATCGCCAACGATGACCTGTTGCCCGACTGAAACTTGACCCGACGCGAGTGTCCCGGTCACAACTGTGCCGGCCCCGGTAATTGAGAACGCCCGATCGACGAAAAGCCGAAGCGGTTCCTGCGCCAGCGATGCCTGTTGACCTTCTATCGAATGCACAACACTGGCTAACTCCTCAACCAGCTCTGAAATCCCTTCACCGGTGACAGCTGATGTCGAAATCGGGATCGACCAAGGCAACGCCGAACTCGCAAGAAGATCATTCACCTCAGTTGCGACGGCCTCTCGACGATCAGAATCGACAAGATCGACGCGGGTGAGCGCAACAACCCCTGCAAGTGGCTGTATCGCCTCAATCACCGCCAGATGCTCTCTTGTTTGCTCGCGGGTTCCTTCAACCACGTCAACGACCAGAAGCGCAATCGATGCGTGTGACATGCCAGCGATCATCGTTTTGAGGTAGTCGGCATGACCCGGGACATCAACAATGTCGAGGATGGTCCCGTCTGACGCAACGACGTGACCGAAACCCAGGTCGAGGGTGAGGCCTCGCCTTCGCTCTTCTTCATAGCGGTCGGGCTCAATTCCAGTCATTGCTCGAACGAGTGCTGACTTGCCGTGGTCGACATGACCAGCCGTTGCGATTACCGCCATTTCACGACCTCAGCAGTGAAAGTGCGCCGATGATGTGATCATCATCGGTCGTATCAACCGACCGAAGGTCAATCCACGTTGACCCCTCAGAAACACGAGCAATAATGGGAAATGGTCGTGCATGCCGAAGATCTGCAGATTTGTCGCCTGGAATTACAACTGCCTGTGACGGAATAGTTGCGCCGGGAGCAGCACCCGCCCCAACGACTGTCAACGACGATCTCACCTCTCCGTAGCCAACAGCCGCGATGATCTGTTCTGCTCGAGCTTCGAGGTCACTATCAGAAGCACTCACCATTGCCCAGAACGGGATTCGTTCTGTCACCGTCCGCTCGAGGTACGACAACAAGACCTGCTGTAACGGAACGAGAGCATGATGGCCAGGTCGCAGAGCGCGCATCAGTGGGTGCTTTGCGCACTTTTCAATGAGATCGCGCCGGCCGGCGATAATCCCGCATTGGGGTCCTCCCAGCAATTTGTCGCCGCTGAACATCACGATGTCCGCTCCGTCATCGATGCTTTGTTTCACTGATGGTTCATCGCTTACCCAGGACGGCAGTGGCCGCATCTCCGCCGGCAACCACGGCGCTTGCGAATCGAGAAGCCCTGATCCAAGATCGACGGCAAGCACCGGTTCCAGTGTTGCTAATTCACGCAGCGAGGCTGATTCAACGAAGCCTTCCACAGAGAAGTTTGACGGATGCACTTTCAACAGCATCGTGATGTCGTTCTCGGCAACATCACATGCCTCTTCGTAGTCTCTCGCTCTCGTTCGATTTGTCGTCCCCACGTCGATGAGTCGAGCACCCGAACGTCGCATCACATCGGGAACTCGAAATCCTCCCCCGATCTCGACACTTTCTCCTCGCGCAACTGCGACACCTCGGCCCTCCGCAAGAGCAGACAACACAAGCAAAACAGCTGCAGCGTTGTTGTTCACGACGAGTGCATCTTCGGCACCGGTCAACATCTGCAACAACGCAGAAATCGCTGTGTGGCGAGATCCTCTACTGCCATCGGCGAGATCAAACTCAACCGCGGTCGCCCGTCGGCCGACCGGCACAGAGAACGGCGCTCGACCCAAGTTCGTATGCAACAACACTCCAGTTGCGTTAATCACCTCTCCAATGAGGGAAACGCTCAAGTCTTCAGCGAGGTGTTGAGCAAACTCTGCTGCATCCTGAGGGCGTTGAGAGATCGCGCGTCGTGCACAATCGACAAGCACAGCGTGCGGAAGGTCAACCTGCGTTGCGAGAGCACGGGCAAGTGCGTCGACCGACGGCGGTCGCTGGAATGTTGCGCTGTCACCCACTAACAGATGCCAATGTGTACAAATTCATCATCAACTGAGAATGAAGCCGTCGTAGTCGTTTGCAACAACCTTGTCGAGCCTCCGCCTGTAACGGGGTGCTCCCCCGTTGTAAATCATGTGACGCTTGACGTCTCGACCGTCAACGTTTGAGTTGTAGCCAGTGAACCAACTCTTTGCGTTCCTTAACAGCACCATTCCGTAGAGTTCTTCGATTTCGGTGACCCACGCATCTTGCGCTTCTCGGGTGCATTCAATGCGTTCAAGACCGTGTTGACGCATGTACCCAACAAGGTCTGACGCCCACTCAACCGAGGTTTCAATTGCTCGTGGGAAGTTTGTCGATACCGACGCGCCCTGCGGCCCTGCAAGCATGACGAGATTCGGGAATCCTTCGACCTGAACTCCGAGGTAGGTGCGGGGGCCTTTCTCCCACTCGTCGCGAAGACGTCGGCCATCCCTGCCGATGAACTCAATGCGGTCGAAGGCTCCCGTAATCGCATCGAAACCAGTCGCGTAGATGATGAGATCGAACTCGTACGTGTTTGCAGATGTCTTGATTCCATCGGCAACAATCCGGTCGATCGGTTCCTCAGAAATATCGACGAGGGTGACGTTGTCACGGTTGTATGCCTCGTAATAGTTGGTTTCCATTGGCACTCGCTGCACCCCGAAGCCGTGGTCTTTGGGAATGAGTTTTTCTGCTACCTCAGGATTGTTGACGCGTTCACGGATCTTGTTCGCAATGAACGCCGAGAATTCGGCATTCGCATCCTCTTCCATCAGCACTTCTCTGTAGTTCGCCAGCCAAATGCCGAAACCAGGCTTGTCGTAAAGGTCATCCCAAAACTCATAGCGTTCCTGCGCACTTGCGTCGTGAAATGATCCGTCTGTCGGACCATGGATGAATCCGCCAGGTGTCTCCGCACAACGAGCAAAGATTTCGTCGTAACGGCTTCGAATATCAGCCATCTCTTCGTCGCTGATTGGGCCGTTTTTGAGAGGAGCACACCAGTTTGGGCGGCGTTGAAACACGTGAAGTGATTTCACATTCTCAGCGATCGCCGGGATGATTTGTACACCGGTGGCACCAGTACCGATGACGGCCACTCTCATCTGCGACATGTCAATGGGTTCTTTTGGCCAGTTGTATGTGTGGAATGACTGTCCGGTGAAGTCTTGCTGTCCCTCGTACCGTGGAAGAGTCGGGGCTGACAGCAGACCGATTGCAGGGAGCAGGAGATCGCAGGTCATGACCTCTCCGCTTCCAAGATGCAACTTCCAACGGTTCGAATCGTCGTACCACTCCGCTTTGACGAGTTGCTGGTTAAAGCGCATTCCGTCGTGCAGTTGGAACTTCTCAACCACATACTGCAAATACTTCAGGTTTTCCGGCTGAGGGGAGAAACGTTCTTTCCAGTGCCATTCCTCAAGAAGTTCTTTCGAGAATGAGTACCCATAGGAGTAACTCTCCGAATCGAAACGACAACCGGGATATCGATTCCAGTACCACGTGCCACCAAAGTCGTCTCCCGCTTCGAGGACGAGCGCATCAACCCCCAAGTTACGAAGTCGGTGTAGTGCGTAAATTCCGGCAACGCCCGCACCAATCACGATTACCTCGTGATGTTCTGCGGCTTCTGAGCCAGACTGCTGTTCGCCCAACGTGTCCCCCTTTTCCTTACACCGAACGCTAGACGGCGCATCGCCTCAGGCTTTAAACGGAGCGAGCCGAAACTGAGGTTCGGGCGGCACTTTGCTACGTTCGCGCTACCGAGATGAGTTGGGGGATTCATGGGGGAAGCAGTACGAGTCGTTGACCTTGATGGTGTGAGAACGATGACGTTGTGCCGTCCGGAGGAGTACAACACGATCACGCCACAACTCCGCGACGAGCTCGGGGCAGCGATTGACTCTGCCCAACATGATCCAAAAATTCGCGTTCTCCTCCTTGACGCAGAAGGTCCAGCATTTTGTGCGGGATATTCGCTTGACTGGGCAACCCGTGAGCAAGCCGTTCAAGAGGCCGACGCTCACCGCCGGGTATGGGACTCTGCCGAAGATCTCCACATGATTGGCGACTTCGCCGCTACTTGGGCAAAGCTCCACGACTCAGTGAAACCAACGATTGCGGCGGTCAGCGGCTGGTGCATCGCTGGCGGAACCAACATGGTGTTCAACGCCCACATCATCATCGCTGCCGAATCGGCACGTTTTGGCTACCCGCCCTCTCGGGTCTGGGGCATTCCTGAAGCGCCCTGGAACTGGGTCGCCCGCATGGGTCTTCAACAGACACGTCGTTACATGCTCACCGGCGATGAAATCACTGCAGAGATGGCTCTCGAGATGGGCCTCGTGCTTGATGTAGTGAGTGACGAGGGTCTCCCGCAAGCGGCTCAAGGTCTTGCGCATCGCATCGCACAGGTGCCCACTAATCAACTTGAGATGATTACTAGGGCGCTGAACGCGGTTGCCGACCATATGTACGACCCGCCTGCATCTCGTCGACTCGGAACATTGTTCGACGGGGTCGCCCGCCATAGTCAGGAAGGCAAGGATTTTGTTGCCCGATCAGAAGAGGTTGGCTTCAGGCAGGCGGTCAGAGATCGCGATCGGCCGTTTGGCGACTACGGCGAACGAGCGAAGTAACTACCCAGGAAACAACCCGATTGAGAGAACGGAACATCGTCATGACAACTCCACCACTCACCATCAGTCATACCGTCGGTCCGAGCGAACCGCCAGTGCTTGATCTCACCATCGGTGACGTTCTTCGACGCGCCGCTGGCGAACGCCCCGACCAGCCAGCACTCATTGCATCGAATACTGGCGCAACATGGACGTTTGCCGAACTGTTATCTGATGCCGAGGCGGTGGCCCGCAACCTGGTTGAACGGTTCGAACCGCGCAGCCGAATCGCAATCTGGGCTCAGAACCTTCCCGAATGGGTCATCGCCGAGTACGCGATTGCTCTTGCCGGAATGGTGATCGTCACCGTGAATCCCAACCTGCTCGAGGATGAGGCGGCATACGTCTTTAATCAGTCAACCTCTGCTGGGGTCATTGCCTCGAGTAGTTATCGAGGTCGAAATCTCGTGAGCATTGCGGAGCAACTGATGGAGCGCTGTCCATCGGTCCGAGAGGTCACCTCTCTGGGAGAACTGACGACGGTCGCAGAGTCGGCACGCTCTTCGACCACGGCGCTTCCGGCACCAGACCCTGGCGACCTCGTCATGATCCAGTACACCTCGGGAACCACGGGCTTTCCCAAGGGTGCGAGTCTGCACCATCGGGGCATTGTGACGAACGCGCTGCACAGCACCCTTCGAAACGGCAGCCAACCGGGCGATGTGATGCTTGGGGCGATGCCGCTCTTCCACACAGGTGGGTCAGTCCTCGCAGTACTGGCAGCGGGCACACGAATGTTGACCATCGTGACCGTTGAAGAATTCGAACCGGGTCACGTCCTTGACACATTCGAGAAATACGGAGTGACGCTTGGCGGAGGCGTCCCGACAATGCTCATTGCAATGATGGAACACCCGACGTTCAAAGATCGCGATCTCTCCGCATTGAAGACGGTTACCTCAGGCGGGTCAACAGTGCCGGCTGCCCTCGTGGAGCGTTTTGAGCGGGAGGTTGGCGCAAAGCTAACCATTGTGTTTGGGCAAACCGAGATGTCTCCTGTGGCAACGATGACTCGGCCAGACGATGGTGTTGATGACAAAGCGAACAGTCTTGGCACTGCTCTCCCCCACGTCGAGATCAAGATCGTCGATCCGGATGGCAACACTGTTCCAATCGGTGAGCCGGGAGAATTTTGCACTCGCGGCTATCTCAACATGCTGGGATACAACGACAACCCCGAAGCGACCGCTGAAACAATCGACGCCGATGGTTGGTTGCACTCAGGCGATATTTGCTCGATGGACGATCGCGGCTATTGCTACATCGTCGGCCGCATCAAAGACATGATCATTCGAGGCGGCGAGAACATTTATCCGAAGGAAATTGAAGAGGTGCTCTATCGCCACCCCGCTGTTGGCGATGTCGCAGTGATTGGGTTACCCGATGACAAGTGGGGTGAAATCGTAGGTGCAGTCATCCGGCCTAGCCCAGGTTCATCGCCGACGGTGACCGAGCTTCGAAGCTGGGTCAGAGAACACCTCGCTCCCCACAAAACTCCGGCGAGTTGGTTCGTCGCTGATGAACTACCTCTCACGGGATCAGGCAAAATTCAGAAGTTCCGCCTGGTCGAAATGTGGCAAAACGGCGAGCTCAACGAAGTTGAGTGACGACTGGCGGATGTCGGTAGCGTGCTTGAGTGCTTCGCCTCGCAATCATTCTTTGTGATGACCTCGGTCGCCGAATTTCGTCGACGTTTGCTTCCTACGGATCGCTGTACGCCGACTTCGTGAAACTTGGTGCCGACGACGACGTTGAGTTTGAGTTCTTTCGAGCACATGAGGGCGAATTGCCCGCACAGGTAAACGACTTTGATGCGCTGGTCATCGGCGGAAGTCGTGCTGGTGTTTATGAACCCCATGAGTGGATTTCGCCGCTCATCGACATGGCACGGACTGCTATTGACTCCCACGTCACGACCACCGGAATCTGTTTTGGACACCAGCTCATCGCCAATGCCCTCGGTGCAGAAGTTCGGCCCGCTCGTGGCGGCTGGAATTTGGCCGCACAGAACTACCAGTTGTCGGATACTGCTCTCACCGATGGAGGTGAGCAGATGCGACTTATCGCATTTCATCAAGATCAAGTTCAGAACATTCCGGAAGGCACGACGGCCTACCTCACTTCAGAGGGCTGCGAAATCGCCGGACTTATCACCGACAGCATCTTCACGATGCAACCCCATCCTGAGTTCACACCGGAAGTGACCTCCGCAATTCTCAGCGCAAGCCGAGGGGGTGCAATTTCTGAGAGCAATATTGATGACGCTTTGGAACGCCTTGATGGGGAGTTCTCTGCACGGAGAGCATCAGAGTTGTTTTGGTCTGCATTTCAGCGGACCCGTGCGCACCGGGCAGCTGAGATCTCAGCAGATTGAACGCACGAAGGTCGCAATTTGGTCAGACCATGTTTCAAACTCACTCGCCGTCGACGCAACGACAAGTTCAGATGGTGCAATGAGTTCATGCAACTGCTCCGCACTACTCAACGGATGACCCGCATCACCTGACCACGCAAGAATCAGGGTCGGAGCCAAGATTGTCGCAATTTGGCTCCGGGTGGGAAAGTCCGCGGTCGCTGCTCCTCGCAACACATGCGCCATGCGCTGATGATCGGCTGCCCTTGTGTTTCGTTCGATTCGGTCGTGCCATTCGTTTCCGAATGGTTCGGGTGGCGCCACTTGCCGACTGGCTGCGACCACAGCGTCAATATCTCCATCGGCGATGAGTTGGGCTCGGTGAAGATACACGGCTCTCTGCGCCTCGCGAGTTTCCCAGCCGGTTGGCGGGATCACTAACACAAGTCCCAACACCCGCGAGGGGGCGCTGACTGCAACATGCAAGGCAGTTGCCGCTCCCATCGAGGCGCCGCCACTGATGAACTTCTCAATTCCCAGGGCATCAGCGAATGCGAGTTGGTCTTCAGCCAGATTCGCCCACGAATAGTGGTCAAGGTTTGGCGTCAACGTCGAAGCCCCATGACCTCGTGCGTCGTATCTCACCATTTCTGCGTGCGTTTCGATGGCTACCCAGTTGAAGTTGAGGAGTTCACCTTCAAGATCCATTGACGAGGTCAACCCGTGACCCCAAACGAACGGGAGGCCTGCCCCCCGACGTTCAAATGCAATGTTGAGGTCGCCGAGCGCAACCGACTGGCGCATATCAGGAATTCAACGTCACACCGAGACGGGGCAGCACCTCGGCTGCCATCATTTCGAGCTGCTCATTCATGGCTTCACGAGTAAGACCAGGCATGTCGAAGAACAACACGAAATGTTCGACGCCAACTTCGTCTCGGTAGCGGCCCATCGTGTCAGCCACTTGCTCGACTGAACCAATTGCCATGATCTGCTGGTCCATTGAATCTTCGAGGCTTGGTTTGTGATCAAACGGAGTTTCTGAGCCGTCCGGCATTGCATAACTCCGGAAACGACCGTACGGCGAGAGGAATTTGATCCATTCGTCATGGGCGTTTCTTGCACCATTCATCGCCGCCTCTGTCGTATGGGCAACGTGAGCGTTCAGGGCAAGGCACCGTGCTTCTCCACGCTCAATCTCCCAGCCTGATTCAGCAGCGCGTTGACCGTAAAGGTCCCACCAGTCTTTTGTCTGCTGAGGTCCGCGGGCAGGCATGACGGCGAGATGCCGGACGCGCGCCGTGTACTCAAGCGTTGCCGGCGAGGTCACTGCCTGCCAAATGTCGATCGGCGCGATCGGCTTCGGGATCAGAGTGAGATCTTGGACCGTTGAGCCTCGATCAGGAATGCCAGGAGGAGGCAACACGAAATGCTTTCCGGTGAATGAAAATCGTTCGTTGTACCACGCCTCTTTGATAATTTCCATCGACTCTTCGAAGATCTCGCGATTCACGCGGTCGAGTTCCGCAGACATTTCATTATCGCCAGACGCAACCACCCCACCGAGCGACTGGGCCTCTCGAGGAACGGTGCCGCGGCCAACGCCAAACTGCATCCGGTTATTCGTGAGGATCTGCATCATCGCCGCATCTTCTGCGAGGCGGAGTGGGTGCCACTGGGGGACAACACTAAACATCTGGCCAAGGCGAAGGCGCTCAGTTTCTTTCGCCAGATGCAATCCAAAGAGGATGAGGTTCGGAGTGACCTCGTAACCCTCATATTGAAAGTGATGCTCGGTAAGCCACATCGTGTCGTAACCGAGGCGATCCATCGTCTTGGACCACGCGGTCAGGTTGTCGTAACAGGCGATGAAGTCAGGGTTGTCATAACGGCGGTCTACGGGCGCTGGGCCTCCGTAACCGGCGTCGGGCATTGGCACTCCACCATAGAAATTCGCATCAATCCGCACAGGAGCAGTCTGACATGCGCGCCTATGTCGCGCGCGAACCAGATCTGCAAAAGTGACCGGTTTCACGCATTTACGCGAAGCCAGGCGAGTTCACCGGCTACAAATACGCGGCCTTATCGGCCTGACCACGAAGGAGGACGCTTCTCGGCAAATGCTCTCGGCCCTTCCTTCGCATCATCTGAGGCAAATACTGCAGCCATCACCGGACGCTGATGATCCCAGAACTCGGCTTCGGTTCGTCCTTGAACGGCCTGAATCATCTGCTTCGAGGCGGCTACCGAAAGTGGAGCGTTCTTTGCGATGCGTTCCGCAAGTTCGAGCGCAGCATCAACTGCACCACCTGTTGGCGTGACTCGTGAGACAAGTCCATACTCGGCTGCCTTCTCCGCCGTGATTGGATCCGCCGTTAACGCCATCTCCATCGCGACGGCGTACGGCACTCGACTCGGCAACCGCAGAAGTGCCCCACCGGCGGCAAGAAGACCGACCCCAACTTCGGGAATGCCAAGCTTCACACCTTCTGCTGCCACGATGAGATCACAGGTGAGCGCCGTTTCGAGGCCACCAGCCAGCGCAAATCCCTCCACCGCTGCGATGAGTGGCTTCTTCGATCCGTTTTCTAAGAAGTCATTGAACCCGATTGGAGGCCCGTCGGTAAGAAATGCCTTGAGGTCCATACCGGCGCAGAATCCTCGCCCAGCACCAGTGAGAACGCCAGCGGTGAGGTCTGGATTCTCGTCAAGTTCTTTGATCGCAGCTACGAGGCCCTGGGCCAGGGCGGTATTGACTGCGTTCATCTGGTCGGGCCGGTTCAGCGTGATGAGGAGAACTCGACCACGAACTTCTGTTAAGACTGCTGCTTCTTCACTCATGTGCACATCGTGACACAGCGACCCTCACTTGACCGTGCTCGCCAACGGTCATACGGACAGTCGGGCAAGTCCTTCGACAACCTCGGCGTTTGACAAGGCGCTCAACATCTCTGGAGACCCGATGATTTTCATTTCGCGGCTTCCGCCACCGACAACGATCTGTTGACGTGCCATCACGGCTGCGTCGATCCACAGTGGGAGTCCATTCGGTAACCCAAAGGGCGTCACCCCACCCATCACCATGCCGGTAACGTCGGCTGTCACCTCAGGCGGAGCGAATGACACCTTCCTTGCTCCCAAGCGTTTGCGAACTACTCCATTGACATCGAGGCGGTGAGTTGCGAGCACGACACATGCGGCGAACACTGGCGACTCACCCTTAGAAGCGACAACGATGGTGTTTGCTGAATCGTCCAAGGAAAAGCCGTAGTGCTCACAAAATGCCGCCGTGTCGGCGAGGTCTGGGTCACATGGCATCGACTCGAACGGCACACCGGTGGCGGTCACGACGGTCAGCACACGTTGCTCAATTTCTGTCATCAACCCATTGTCTCAACTGTTGACCTCGGGCGACGAGTTTCGTACCGTGCAGATATGAGTCGCCACCACGGACATGACCACGGACATATTGAGCCGCCCGAACTCGTCAATATCGACGATGGAGTCTTTGCGTATGTGCAGCCCGATGGCTCGTGGTGGATCAACAACTGCGGAATTCTTGCTGACGGCGGCGACACCGTCATCGTGGACACCTGTTCGACAGAGCGACGCACAAACCTGTTTCTCGAAACGGTCGAACGTCTCGACTCAGGCCCGATTCGGGCAGTCGTTAACACCCATCATCACGGCGACCACACGCACGGAAACTGGCTTACGAAGCCGGCCGCCATCATTGGTCATCGCCGGTGCCGGGAAGCCATTCTTGAGGCGGGCTTGCCGCATTTTGAGGGCGTATTCGAACCT
>JAPOIQ010000219.1 GCA_029978815.1 bacterium | reverse complement strand
GCCCTACCACCACTTCGCCGACCGCAAGGCGATCTTTCGGGCCATCGCCTTCGAGGGCTTCACGATGTTCGAGGACGCCCTGCGACGAGCGGCGTCGTCACCCGAAGCCGACATCGCCCTCCTCGAGGCCTACGTCGACTTCGCGATCGACAACCGGGGCCATTTCCGCGTGATGTTCCGGCGCGATCTGTGCCCCATGGACGACGAGGAACTGAAGACCGTCGCCGACGCGTCGTTCGAGGTGCTTCTCGATCATGTTCGTGCCGAACTCGGTGACGACGCATCCATCGACGACATACGCACCCGAGCCGCCGCCATGTGGTCGCTCGCCCACGGCCTCGCCACGCTGTTCATCGACGGGCCGCTCGAAGACAAGATCGGCACGGTGTCGAATCGGCGCGACTTCGTGCGCGCCGTGGCCGTTCAGTCGGCCCGCAGCTGAGGTGCGCGTTTATCGGGTCACGGTTCGCGGCAAGTTCGGCTCTCTCGACGATGCCACACGCGCATATTTGACGCGCGAACAGTCCGAGCACGACATCTTCAAGTCGGCCTACACCGCCGAGGGAACCTTCACCTACGACGAGCGAATCCAGTTCTTCAATCTTCGCTACGAAATACGTTGTGATGGCGATTCCGATGACGCCGAAAACCTGGCTCGGCAGGAAGCCGAATTCTTCCTACGCACTCTGAAGATCCCGCACGAGATCACGAAAGTGAGTGTGGTCGACACGTCGTCGATGTGGAGCGAGTGATCAAAGGCTCAGGAGACTCATAAAGCGAGCGATCTCCCGCTCATCTTCGTCGGTGTCGAGAGGTCCGTGCACTCCGTCCAGGTGGTCGAGGAAATCTGCCAGCGCCTGCTGATGTGACGGCTTCTCGGCTTTGGGGAGATTTTCGCACGACATGATTTGATCGTACTTCGCAGAGCCAACCTGTCAACCTCCGGTTTCGTCCCGAAGGTGAGCGCAACACCGGTCAGGCCGGCGGGATCCACATCCCCCACATGTGCGGGCCGCCGGCAGCGACGTCCCATTCAGTGCGCACCTCGAATCCGAGGTGTCGGTAATAGGCGACGTTCTCGATCGTCTCGGTCTCGAGATACACACCCAAGCCGTCACGGCGAGCCCACGACTGGCCTTCACGAATCAACATCGACCCGATGCCACGCCCCTGCCAATCGGGATGTGTGCCGATCATCTGTAGATACCAGTGCTCCTCAGTCGGCGTATTGGAAGCGATCGCTTCGCCGAGGGCGATGAACTTGGTGACGAGCTCGTCGGACGGCGCATCAGTCGCCACCGACTCGTAGTCGACTTCGGGTCGCCCCGGCGGAATCCACAGCGAGAACGACGCAACATCGGGGGTCACCAGACTGTGGCCGTACGCGATGAGACGAGCGAAGAAGTCGTCCATCATGGTCACGTTCTCGAAGTCGGCATCATCGGGAACGAGCCAGCGCATCACGGGGTCATCCCAGAACGACCGAACGAACGTCGTCCTGATTGCCGGCAAGTCGGCCCGGGTCGCCGAGCGAAACACGACCGTCAGACCTCAGGGTCGTCCATCAGCACACGAACTTCCTGAGCACAGCGACAGGCCGCGGCAATTCGACCGGCCCACATCAACGCGTCGTCGAGGGTGTCGACTTCGACGATCGAGAAGCCACCCAGGACCGCCTTGGTTTCGGGAAAGTCACCGAGTCGCCTCGTACCATCGACGTCGACAATATTGGCCTGTTGGCTCCAGAGACCCCCACCCGTGACCCACACGCCAGCTGCCTTGGCATCACGCAACACCTGATGAGCTTGTTCACCGGCTTCCTCAAGGTCACCGTCAAGGTGATCCATCGCTCCGTCATCGAAGGAAATCAGATATCGAGGCATAAGCGCAGACTATTCACAAGACGTCAGTCGCGCTTCCGGTCGGTGAGCGCTCCCCCGCTGGCCTCGACCCGATTGTGTGGCTCGGCACCGAGCACGTCGTGCCACGTGCCCGTCACCGCTCACACCTCGTCGTACGGCAACAAGTCCGGATCGATGTACACGCGTAGTTGAGTACTGCGACCAGAGGAAACGCCCGTACCCAGTGAGTCAAACGCCCATCAGGCTGACAGCGATCCAACTGCTGATACACGCGCGTTAGTTCACCACAATCTCACATTGAAATTCGATTGTGGATTGGACTTCAAATGACGAGTATCAACCACTGCTAACGTCTCGAACCCGTGGCTTCAACACCGCATCGCTCATGGCCCGGTGGATTCATTTGGGGAACAGGTGCCTCGTCCACACAGTGTGAAGGAGCGGCTCCAGCTTCCGATTGGATCGAGTGGGAACGTGCGGGCAAGGCTCCTATTTCAGGAATTGGGAATGGCTTTGCGGACAAGTACCAAGAGGACTTTTCTCTTCTGGCACTACTTGGGCTCACGCATCATCGTTTGTCCATCGAATGGGCTCGCATCGAACCAGAACCTGGCGTCCATGACCAGACTGCAATAAATCACTACCGCTCACTTTTGCAGACTGCCCGTGATCTCGGAATTCACCCATGGGTGTGCCTGCATCACTTCACGTTGCCAAAATGGTTTGCCACAGCCGGTGGATTTCTCATTGAAGAAAATCGGACTAAGTATTGGGCACGTCATGTCGATTTCATTGCCGACACATTCGGCGACTTGGCTGCTGGGTGGCAACCCGTCAATGAGACGAACTACTACCCCACTGCCGCATACCTGGGTCGGGGTTGGTCGCCTGGCCACAATGATCTTGAAGAATGGCGGACCGTAACGGAACAGATGCATCTTGCAACAGCTGAGGCTGCCGTGAAACTCAAACAAACCGGCGCGCCAGTGTCATCCGTGTTCGGTCTGTCAACCGTTCATGTCTTGGATGACGAGCCCGCATCACACGATTTTGCTGCCCGATTTTATGCGAGCAACTGGAACGCCGGACTTGAGCTGTTTCGCACTGGAGTTTTGCAGGTTGCTGATCGAACTCCCATCATTCGTCCCGACCTCGCTGGGTCATTTGACATGATTGGGTTCTCTTACTACTGCGCATTCGGCGTACGAGATGGGCATCTGGACCAGTACCCAGAAGGTTCAACTATCTCACCTCTCGGTTATGCCATTTGGCCCGATGGTCTCCGTCTGGTTCTCGACCGACTCCATGCCGAGTTGCCAAACACAGATTTGCTGATTGCTGAATACGGAATAGGAACAGATGACGACGACGTGCGCGCAACATATCTTGCAGCCGGTCTCAACATCACCCACGATGCGATCTCTCGGGGCATACCAATCAAGGGTTTCTTTCACTGGACAGCCGTGGACAACTACGAATGGCTACACGGATTCGATGTGAAGTTCGGAATCATCGATGTGGACCGAAATGTCAGGCCCAGTGCGTCGGTTCTGAAGTTCGAGGCTCTCTCAAATCTTGAGAAGTAGAAGCCGGAGCTAATACGCCAACAACAGTGTTGTTTGGCCCAATACCGAAGT
>JAPOIQ010000277.1 GCA_029978815.1 bacterium | reverse complement strand
CTCGAGCAATGGAAGCGCTCGAAATAGGAGCTGCTCGCGTTGGGCGTTCGGCAACCGATCTCGATCGACCGCAGTTGGTCGTGTGTTCGGTTCATGAAGACCGTCAAACAGCGCTTGATATGGCGCGCAATATGGTCACGCAGTACCTCGGTCAGCAGCCCCACATTATGAAGGCATCTGGGGTGCCGCAGTCGCTGCTCGATGCGGTCGGTGAGGTGCTCACCTGGCCAGCAACCCATGAGCAAGTTGAAGCGGCGTCAAAGCTTGTTCCCGATGAGATCGTCCAGATGCTGACTGCCTCTGGCACCGCTGACGAGGCAAAAGCCTCAGTGGCGCGTTACATCGAGAACGGTTGCACCTCGCCGATTCTCTATCCGCTGGGCGATGTGAAGGCAACGATTCAAGCGTTTTCGAATTGGTCGCCCTAAGGGTCACTGAAACCCTATTTTCTGGTCGCGTAAGGTGGCTGTCGAACGGATTCTGTGATGACTACTGATGACAGCGGCATTGCTGCACCCGAGAACGTCGAAGACGGCGAAAGAGTTGGCACCTCAAAGCGTCGCTTTCGCTTCACGATCAAAATCATCTTGTTCATCGCGGTCATTTACTTGTTTGTCATTCCGCTGATTCCGGGGTTTCGCTCGGCACTCCAAGAGATTCAGCAGGTGCGGACCTCACTACTCGTGCTCGGCCTCGGCCTCGAAATTGGAGCCCTGTGGTGTTATGCGCCGCTCACAAAAGCCGCTCTTGGTGACGCAGGCCGGGGGATGTCGCGTGTACACCTCTTCCGTATTCAGATGAGCGCTCGCGCCCTGTCAAGCATTGTCCCTGGGGGTAATGCGGCCGGTTCCACGCTCGGCTACAGGCTGATGACATTGTCAGGCATGTCAGGTCCTGACGCTGGCTTTGCGCTCGCCACGGTGGGCATTGGCTCAGCAGTGATCCTCAACTTCATTCTGTGGACTGGCCTCGTCATCTCTATTCCGATTCGAGGCGTGAACCCCCTGTACGGCGGTGCCGCCTTGATTGGTGTCGTGGTGATGCTGTTCGCAGGGGCATTGACCTTTGGCCTGATGGAAGGAAAAGGCCGCTCAGAGAAGATCGTGAGATTTATTGCACGCAAACTTCGGGTGAATGAGGAACGTGCGTCAACGGTGGTTCATCAACTTGCGGAGCGTCTTGAATCGCTGATTACCGATCGCCAACTACTCGGAAGGGTTGCGTTCTGGGCCTCCCTTAACTGGTTGCTCGACGCATGTGCTCTATGGGTCTTTATTCGGGCATTTGGTGTGGCGCTCGATTTTGATGCGCTTATCATCGCGTTTGGTATCGCTAACGTGCTTGCCGCCATCCCGATTACCCCTGGTGGGCTCGGATATGTCGATACGGGTTACGTAGGAATGCTTCGTGGATTCGGTGTGCCGTTCCGGACGGCAACTCTTGGCGTTGCGTCGTACCGGTTCGCACAATTTTTCTTTCCAATTATTCTCGGCGGCCTCATGTATGCATCTCTGCGGGTGGGTCCGTGGCGTATCGAACGTCAAGAACATCTACTTCGCCTACGCGATCTCGCCGAAGAGGAAACACAGCGTGGCATTTCTCGCATCGACTTCCAGCTTCGATTCCCCGCTCGAGACGGCACCGGTCAGTTCATCAGGCCGCCGCACGAATCGTGGAGCCATCATGAACGCAGGTGGTCTCCGCTGCGTCGTCAGAGCGAATTCGATGACGGGCCGACCCGGTCAGTTTCTGGTGATGATGAGTTGCTGTCGTCTGGCGACGAACACGACTCGTGAATCACGACGCTGTTGTTGAGCGAGTGCTTGCGTGGGCGTCAACAACCATTCGAGAGTTGCCATGGCGTACAACACGTGACCCGTGGGGTGTGTTGGTCAGCGAGGTGATGAGCCAGCAAACTCAAGTCGGGCGAGTCGCAGAGAAATGGCCGATCTTTATGGAACGATTCCCTACGCCAGAGTCATGCGCGGAAAGTTCCTTGGGTGAAGTTCTGCAACTTTGGCAGGGTATGGGTTACCCCCGTCGTGCAAGAAATTTACAACAGTGCGCAGCCGCCATTGTCGAGTTGGGGGAGTTCCCTGAGGATCTCGGAACCTTGTTGGCATTGCCCGGTATCGGCCCCTACACGGCGCGTGCCGTTCTCGCGTTTGCGTTCGGCCACGACGTTGGCGTGCTCGATACAAATGTTGGGCGTGTGCTCGCTCGAGTTGGTGGAAGATCACTTTCTGCATCAGAGGCTCAAGGGTTGGCTGATGAGCTTGTGCCTGCAGGTGAAAGTTGGCTGTGGAACCAAGCGATGATGGATCTTGGTGGCACGGTATGCACCTCTCGAGTTGCCCACTGCGACGAGTGCCCATTGGCGGATATCTGTGCCTGGCATGGAGATGCATCGGTACCGGACCCCGCTCGAACCTCAGCGGGGGTTTCGCGACCGCAGTCGAAATTTGAAGGAAGCGAACGTCAGGCCCGAGGGATGCTGCTGAAGAGGTTGGGGGCCGGGTTAGGCGCGATAAGCGACGTGCCAGAAATAGTGAATCGTGACCCTGTTACTTCCCGAAAAGTGCGTGAAGGTTTAGTCAAGGATGGTTTGTGTGTCATTGACGGCGAAATGATTCGTCTTCCTTAGTTCGCTGCAGGCTCCTAGGCGAGACATCCGGGTGGTGTGACATATGTCGGGGCAGTTTTCGTGGCGTTGATGACCAACTTG
>JAPOIQ010000086.1 GCA_029978815.1 bacterium | reverse complement strand
GTTTTGTGAATCCGTTTTCACTCATGTCAGCTCCGCTTGAGGTCGACGACGGCACGACCGACTGCCTTGCCTTCAAGAATGCCGGTAAGCACCTCGTCGAGATCGTCAAGGCCGATATCGCGGCCGATGTTGTCGAGTCCTGCCGGCTTTAGATCCGAACCAATTCGTTGCCACACTTCGCGTCGCCGCTCGAGCGGGGTCTGAACTGAATCGATTCCGTACAACGTGACTCCACGAAGAATGAACGGAAGCACCGTGGTTGGAAGGCCATTACCAGCGGTGAGACCGCTTGCGGCGACCGCTCCGCCGTAATTTGTCTGGGCAAGAACGTTGGCGAGTGGTACTCCACCGACACAGTCGATTGCGCCTGCCCATTGCATCCCCTGCAGGGGTTTTCCGGCTTCGGCAAGTACCGACCGGTCGATGATCTCACTTGCTCCGAGATCGGTGAGGAACGATGACTCATCTGGCTTACCGGTTGAGGCAACAATGTCGTAGCCGAGTCGTGCCATCATGCTGACCGCAGTTGAGCCGACGCCTCCTGTGGCTCCCGTGACGAGGATCTTTCCGTCGGAGGGTGAAAGCCCGTGATCAAGAAGCGCGATGACCGAGAGTGCTGCGGTATACCCCGCGGTGCCGAGCACCATTGCCTCGCGGGTTGAAAGTCCCGCTGGTAGAGGAACGATCCATTCGTGTGGAACGGTTGCGAACTGAGCGAATCCACCATGACGGTTCACACCGAGGTCGTAGCCGTGAACGATGATTTCAGTTCCGGCGGCGATGTCGCCAGCGTCTTCGAGAAGCACCCCGGCGAGGTCAACTCCGGGAACCATTGGGCTGAATCGAGCAACTTTGCCGGTTGGTGTTGAAGCGAGGCCATCTTTGTAGTTGACGCTCGACCAGTGAACTTCGACGAGAGCGCCATCCCCGGCAAGGTCGTCGGTTGACATCTCGACGACACCTCTGTCGACGGCGTCACCTGATGTATCTGCACGAAAAGCACGGAACGTTGTCATACGTCTGACCGTAGTGGCGCAAGCTTCACTTCGGTGAACGCAGGCACGCTGCTATGTACAACGACCCGGGGGAGCGACGCTGGTTAGCGCCTGGTGAGAGCGTTATCGATAATCACCATTGGGTGATCGATCGCAACTCCCGCAGCTGCAAGATGCATCGAGCAGCCAGGGTTTGCACTTGCAACGAGATCTGGGTTACTTCGTTCAATCGATGCGACTTTTCGATCACGTACTTGTTGTGACATGTCTGGCTGCAACACCGAGTACGCCCCGCCGGCCCCACAACACAAACCATCATCGTCGAGCTCGGTGACATTTCGAACAAACTTTTTCAACAGTGTTCGTGTCGGCAGATGTGCTCGTTGTACGTGTCGCAAGTGGCACGGGTCTTGAATCGCGACCGTCAGGTCGAGAGGGGTGACATCAGGAAGGCGGTCGAGATGCTCAGCGAGAAATTCTTGTGCGTCGAAGATCTGGTGAGACGAATGTTGTTTGAGGTGGGCACCACATCCCGCCGAATTCACGACGATCGGAATGTTGAGGTCGAGTGCAGCGTCGACGCGTTCGGTGAGCCGCTCGCCATCTGCCGCCAGCCCGGCGTGAGTGTGCAGTGCTCCGCAGCAGCCCGCAGAGTCGCCGGTCGGTGTCACGCCGAAGCCAGCCGCTTCGAGGACCCGCTGCGTCGCGAAGTGAACTTCACGTTGCCAGACGTCCATCACACACCCGGTGAAGAGATATACGTCGGTTCCTGAGGTTCGATGTGGTGGTTGGCGAAGAGGAAGTCGCCGAGGTAATCCAAGTCGTGCTGGCACGAGCCGCAGGCGTTGCGCGATAGCGAGGAGTGTCGACCCGAGCCGCAGCAAACGGGGTTTGGTGAGCGGCCACAGTGCAATCGCTCTCTTTCGTGATCCACGGTGTTCGGTGAGAGCGGTACGTGTTGCTTCAATGAAGTGCCCGTATGGCACAACCGATGGGCATGCCGGTTCGCAGCCAAGGCACTGAATACACGTGTCAAAGGCCTCCGTGACCTCAGGGGTGAGCGGGGCATCGTGCAGCTGGACTTGACGCATGAGAGCGATGCGTCCTCGCGGCGAGAACGTTTCATCTCCCGTCACGCGGTAGGTCGGACACGAAGAGAGGCACAGCCCACATTGGACGCAGGTGCCAAGTCGATCAGGGTCTATTCCTAGGTCCATCAGAACACACTTCTTCCGGGGTTGAGTCTTCCGGTTGGGTCGAAATTTGTTTTCAGCCGCGTCGAAATATCGATGACGCTTTGCGACAGCGGACGCGGTGGCTGAGGTTCGTTGCGCCACACCGTCCCAACCGCGATTGAAGCAATGAAATCGCCGGTGCATTGTTTGAGGTCAGCGGGGGTGAGCGACCAGCGATATGGAGGGAGTTCGAAGCCACCATCGACCTCGGTCCAGGATCCGATGGTTGAGAGCGCTCGGTGTGAGGAGGCGACATCGGGATCATGCCCTTCGAGGAGCACCCGTGTTGATGAACCGTTCCACAGCACGGCCGAGGGTCGAAGCACCTGCGACGTCACCTGAAAAGGGTCGGCATCGTGACTTTCGAGCCACTGAGACTTCGGCGGTATCGGATTCGTTCGAAGAATGACCTCGCCGAGAAGCCCAAGTGTTCCGAGTGACCCGACGATAAGTCGTGGGAGGTCGAACCCAGAGACGTTCTTCACTGTCGGGCCGCCGCCTCGCACAATTTTTCCTTCGGCACTTACATATGTCACTTGGAGAACTGACGTGGTGAGCCAACCCCTGCCAAGAACCTCAAGGTGATGCTCGCCAACGGCGATAGATCCGCCGACCGTTCCACCGCGTTCTGGGAGAGCACAGCGCTGGCCCGCCTCGGCAAGCACGTTCGTGAGTTCGGCAGTAGTTGTGCCGGCCCTCACAGTGACCGTCATTTCGGCAGGGTCATATGACACGACACCCGACGGCGCACGAACTTCGCGGGCATCAGGATGCACCGCGCCACCGACATGCCACCGGGTTTTTCCGCCAACGACAGTGACAGGGCCTTCGCTACCAACAAGTTCGGCGAACTCGTTCATCCCCACACACCTTCAGGGGTTGCCCGTAGCGACTGAATGTCAGCGCAGGAGTGTCCAACCGGAATCACTTTGCCCGGGTTCGATCTACATGCAGGGTCGAACGCATGCCGAAGACGCTCTTGATGGTCGAGGTCATCGTCAGAAAACATCTGACGCATATACGGCTGTTTCTCGACACCGATTCCATGCTCTCCAGAAAGAACCCCTCCCGCGGCAAGCGAAGCCTCAACGATCTTTGCTCCTGCTGCGTGAACGCGATCGTAGATGCCCGGCTCTTGGCCGTTAAAGAGGAGAAGTGGATGAAGGTTGCCGTCTCCTGCGTGGAACACGTTCACAACTGCGAGGTCGTGTTCATCGGCGATTCGGTACACCTCTTCGAGGGTGTCAGCCAGCTTCGATCGGGGCACGACGGTGTCATGGAGGTAGTAGTTCGGAGCGATTTGAGCCACGGCACCGAAAGCGGTTTTTCGCCCCTTCCATAGCAACATGCGTTCTTCGTCTGATTGAGCCTGTCGAACATCGGTTGCACCGTGCGCACGTCCGATATCGGAAATGCGTTGAGCATCGATCTCGACGCCGTCGGGTAGTCCATCGACCTCTGCGAGCAATACGGCACCGGCGTCCCGGGGGTAGCCAACGTTGACGTAATTCTCGACGGCGATCGTGATGCGTTGATCCATCACTTCCATTGCTGCTGGAACGATGCCGGCAGCAATGACTGCACTCACCGTTGCCGCCGCATCACGCGGGGTATCGAACGACAGCAGCAGCGTTCTGACTGCCGGCGGGTTCGGGGTAATCCGCACAGCGACCTTCGTGGTAATTCCGAGCATGCCTTCTCCACCCACGAATACTCCTCGCAGGTCATAACCGGAGGGTTCGGCATCGAGCCCACCGAGGGTGACGATCTCACCATCGGCGAGCACGACTTCGATCGCGAGGATGTGCGCATTGGTGACGCCATATGCCAGGCAGTGAGGGCCGCCAGAGTTGTTGCCCACGTTTCCGCCGATCGTGCAGACCTGTTGACTCGACGGGTCTGGTGCAAAGTGATAGCCGAGCGGAGTGAGATGTTTCGTGAGGTCGAGGTTGACGACACCGGGCTCTACCCATGCAATCCGCGATTCGGTGTCGACGTCAACGATGCGGTTCATTCGTGAGAGCGAGATGACAACCGGAGCCCCAAGCGGAATCGCGCCGCCAGCGAGACCGGTCCCCGCTCCTCGAGGGACTACTGCGCGGCCGTGCGCAAGAGCGATGCGGACGACTTGCTGCACTTCCTCGGTTGTCTCGCAGAGACAGGTCGGCCCAGCATCTCCACCCTCGAACACGGAGGCATCTCGTCGGAGCAGTGCACGCTCGGCGCTGTCGGCGCGAACGCGGTCACCCAGTACGCGTTGAAGATCGGCAAGAAGAGCGTTGTCGCGAGAGGTCACGGATGCCCAAACCCGGTTGCGGTAATTCCGGCGCATGCTGCTGCTTCGTCATTGTCAGATGTATCGCCGGACACCCCAACGGCTCCGATGACAATGCCGTTGTCAGTGATGAGCACACCCCCAGCGACTGGAACGAGTGGTCCTTTGAGTGATCCGGCCACCCCGTTAATGAAGTGCGGTCGTTCAATGGCCATTTCACCGAGTCGCTTCGAGTTCACGCCCATTTGGAGTGCGCCGTTCGCTTTTCCGAGAGCGATATCAAATCGTCCCGGTGGCGAGCCGTCTGAGCGTTCGTATGCAACTGGTGCACCCCCTGCGTCGATGACAAGCACGACGAGAGGATTCATGTTGTTGTCGACGCCGTGCTGCAACGCCGTAGAAATGATCTGCTGTGCAGCTGCGAGTGAGATTGATGGCTGGTAGGTGGTCATGGTGTTGCCTTTACCTCGAGTCGGCGGGCATGAAGGATTGGCTCGGTGTACCCGGAAGGTTGTTCAGTTCCTGACAGTACGAGGTCGAGCGCAGCTCTAAGCGCTGTTGAGCCCGAGGTGAGAGGTGTGTACGCGTCGTCGTCTTGGTTTTGCTGGTCAACGACCGCGGCCATCTTGGTGAAGGTGCTGCGAATCCGTGCTTCATCGACGATGCCATGTGTGAGCCAGTTCGCCATGTGTTGCGATGAGATTCGGCAGGTTGCGCGGTCTTCCATGAGTCCGACGTCGTTGATGTCGGGCACCTTCGAGCACCCGACACCTTGGTCAACCCAGCGGACGACATATCCGAGGATGCCTTGAGCGTTGTTGTCGAGCTCAGCCTGAATGTCGTCGTCGGTCCACGAGGGGTTTTCTTCAACTGGGATCGACAACAATTCTTCTAGGCGCGAGTGTCCGCGTGCGGGGTCGTTGGCGATGATGCGTTGCTGCTCGGCCACATCGACGCGGTGGTAATGGATGGCATGCAGGGTTGCGGCGGTGGGCGATGGAACCCAGGCGCACGATGCACCCGCCGTCGGGTGGTTCACCTTGGTTTCGAGCATGTCGGCCATGAGGTCGGGCGCCGCCCACATTCCTTTTCCAATTTGGGCGCGTCCGATGAGGCCACATACGAGGCCGACGTCGACGTTGTTGTCTTCGTAGGCCGAGATCCATTCTTTGGATTTCATGTCAGCCTTCCGAACCATTGGTCCGGCAAGCATTGATGTGTGGATCTCGTCGCCAGTTCGGTCAAGGAATCCGGTGTTGATGAATGCCACTCGTGATGATGCTGC
>JAPOIQ010000193.1 GCA_029978815.1 bacterium | reverse complement strand
CATCAGATTCCGCAATGACCGGGTTAAAAATAACCTCGCGTCCTTCATCGAGATCCCAGACGAAAATCTGTTTTTGGATCCCAATCTGTGGGGCGGCCAGCGCAATTCCGCCGTTACTCGTCTCTAACGTGTCGAACATTTCGTCGACAAGACGGATGAGGCGACCATCGATATCAGTAATCGGTGCTGCCTCAGATTTCAAGACCGGGTCACCAAAGGTGCGAATTTCATGCGCCATACGTGGCAGGCTACCTCTCATCTCTCCTCACTACTTTGATGAAGCTCCTGACGGCGCACGAGAACCTCAGACAGTCGAGGTGCTCCTTCCCGATCTCGCATTCACCTTTCAGACCGATCGCGGTGTGTTTAGCCATGGTCACCTCGACAGCGGTACAGCTTTTCTTTTGCAGCATGCTCCAGCTCCGCCACAAACAGGAACATTCGTCGATATTGGATGCGGTGCCGGACCGATTGCACTCACTCTTGCATTGCGTTCACCTTCGGCACAGGTGATCGCGGTTGACCCAAATGCTCGTGCGCGAGAGTTGACGAAGCAAAATGCACTCGACAACGCTGTCGCCATCACGACTCTGCACCCCGATGACGTTGCCGAGGAAATGACCGTTGACCTCATCTGGTCAAATCCGCCGATCCGAATCGGAAAGGCCGCCCTCAGGACCCTTCTCATCGAATGGCTCCACCGGCTGAGCAAAGATGGCCTCGCAGTCTTCGTCGTGAACCGTCACCTCGGGGCTGATTCTCTTCATCGCTGGCTGGAAGACGAGGGCTGGAGCGTTGCCCGGATTGGCTCTCGCTCCGGGTTCCGTTTACTCACAGTGCGACGTCAACCCAACTAACGAGCGGGGTTCACTGCGACACGCAACCGGCCCTTCACTGGCCGCTGACCCAACGCGAGCGCATCGGCAAGGATCTCTGCGTTTTGCCCACGCACCTGCCAACGATCGCCAGAGCCGCCGGTGCGAACTGTGTCCGGCAACGAGGAGATGAACTCTCCTGCCGATCCACCTTCAACGACTGCCATCGCCCCGTATGGCGGAAGCGACAGCTCTTCACGATGAACTCGTTCAGCCTCAGTCGCCGCACCGATGTCTACCTGTGCAAGCGCAGCGAGCAACTCGTGATCAGGGTGTGAGGTTTGGAGGATCAGACGACCCCCATCGCTCTTTCGACCGACAACCCGGGAGGCTCTTGCAAGGAGTCCGAGAACATGCTCCCCTGCTCGAAAGCGCGGCGCAAACATTTCGCTATCAATGTCGAGGAATACGACCGTGTCTGCATGGGTCACCCGATGCAGCAGTGCCTCTGTGCCAACGAGAATCTCTGTCGACTCCGAGGACCAATCGGGCTGTACATCACCTTCGACGAGTAACGCGGCCCGACCTGCAGCAGAGGCAAGTTCCTTCACGAGACGCCGTGTTCCCGGTCGTAGATTTGAAAATGACATTCCGTTGCAATGCGAACAGAGCAACGGACGATGCGATCCACACTTTGCGCAGAATAAATCGCCTTCATCGGGTTGTGACACCAACGATTCACACTGTTCGCAAATCGCGAGCTCACGACACGACTTACACGCAAGCAAGCGTGAGGTTCCAGTTCGGTTGATGACACACAACACCCGACGCGATGAGTCACGGAGTTCTTCGATCACGGCCGACGAAAGCCTCCCGATACCGGGGCCATCATCCTCGGAAAGGTCAGCGACAACGACACCAGGCCACCCAGCCGACTCACGCACATGAGGAGGTGCCGCAACTTCCCGGCCCTGCAGGCCCTCTGGAGTTGGAACTGCCGATACCAGCAGCAGCGGGATACCTGCACGACGCGCTCGCTCGGCAAGCACCTCGCGCGCATGCCACGTTGGCGACGATTCAGACTGAAGTCGCTCATCAAATTCATCAACGATGAGAATTGACCCAAGTTTGGGCAACCGTGCGAATGCTGCCGTTCGTGTTCCAACAGAGACGTCCACTCCTGCCGCAGCTCGTGACCAGTCTTGCGGTAACAAGGCGGTTGTCACTCCTGCCCGACCAATTCGTGAATTCAGAATTGCAGCATCATCGACACCAGGAACGATGACAAGCACAGGGCCATGTTCGACGCAACTCCACACGGCCGGCAAGACGTCAGAGGTCGGTGGCAGGCGCAGGACTCCTCCACCCCCATCCAACAGTTTCGTCGTCGCTGGGGACCGCGGCTCCGGCTTCAGTCCGGAATAGGAGGCCGCACCAATCGCAGAGACCACTCGCGGCGGAGAAGCCGCCCGAAAGAATTGCGATCGACGGCCAGCCCAACGGTGCGCACCCCATTCGGCCAGCTCACAGACAGCGTCATCTGGCCCGATACCTGAGACATGTTGCAGCGGGAGGAGTTCTTTCGCAGGCAACGCGTCGTCGGGGTCAAGTTCTCGAACCCATCCCCCAATTCGTCTCCCGTGCAGATCAACTCTGACGATCGATCCAATCGACACACGACCCGCGAATTGATCGGGGATCTGATAATCGAAGGCGCGATCAGGACCCGACCGGTCGCAAAGTACTCGAGCGATGTTCGGGTGATCGGCCACTCACATGCCAACAGCAGACGTGAAATCGTCAAGACGTGACAGCGTCTCCCAAGAGAAGCCTTCACGACCAAAATGCCCGTATGCGGCAGTGCGCTGATAGCCGGGACGAAGAAGGTCGAGGTCACGAACAATTGCGCCTGGACGGAGGTCAAATACCTCTCGGACGGCCGCAACGATTTTGTCAGGATCTACCTGCTCTGTGCCAAAGGTATCAACAAGGATGCTCATAGGGTGCGCCACGCCGATTGCATACGCAACCTGAAGTTCGCACCGTCGAGCAGCGCCCGAGGCGACAACGTGCTTAGCCACCCAGCGAGCCGCATATGCAGCTGAGCGGTCGACCTTCGATGGGTCTTTTCCACTGAACGCTCCCCCACCATGACGACCCATGCCGCCATAGGTATCAACGATGATTTTGCGTCCAGTGAGTCCGCAATCTCCTTGGGGGCCACCAATCACGAATCGACCAGTGGGGTTAATGAAAATGTCGTACTCATCACCAGCAAACTGCTCTGGAATGACCGGGTTAATGACCTGCTCAATGAGATCGGGACGGATCACCGTGTCACGATCGATTCCGTCTTGATGCTGTGTTGAGATCACGACGTTCTTCAGACCCACAGGGCGACCATCTTCGTATTCGAAGGTGACCTGTGTTTTGCCATCTGGGCGGAGATACGGAACCTGCCCCTTGTGACGAACCTCAGCAAGACGTTCCGCCATACGATGTGCAGTCCAAATGGGGAGTGGCATGAGTTCAGGAGTCTCGTCGCAGGCGAAACCAAACATCATTCCCTGGTCGCCAGCGCCCTGAAGGTCAAGATCGTCGTCAGATGAGCCTGACGAGCGCACTTCCTCAGAGGCATCGACACCTTGAGCAATATCAGCGCTTTGCTCATCAATGGACACAATGACACCACACGTATTTCCATCGAACCCTGCGTTCGCATCGTCGTAGCCGATATCGGTGATCGTCTTCCGGACGATCTTCGGAATTTCGACATATTCAGATGTGGTGATCTCACCAGCCACGACACACAAACCGGTCGTCACCAGCGTTTCGCACGCAACTCGTCCAGCTGGATCAACTTCGAGAATTGCGTCCAAGATTGCATCGCTGACTTGATCAGCGACTTTGTCGGGGTGACCCTCGGTCACGCTTTCAGATGTAAAGGTCCAACGGGCCACGTCGACTCCTCCGTAAATGGTTTCTGCGGTTCTCAGACTGCCACAAGAACCGTAGCGAATCTCGCATCACCCTCGAGCAGGGGTTTTGCGGGTTCAGTTGGTGGGGTTG
>JAPOIQ010000312.1 GCA_029978815.1 bacterium | reverse complement strand
GCGCCGATCCGTGCACAAGCAAGATGCGTAACGGTGAACTCCCACCAGTTCGGAAGTTGCACCGCAACAACATCACTTGGACGAATACCGAGACGGTAGAGACCAATGGCGACACGGTTCACCATTGCGTTCAATTCATTGTATGTGAACGACCGCACGTCGCCGCTGTCGAACTGGGTCGCTGCAAGGGCGAGCCCGTCGCCATTGGTTGCAACCGCTTCGTCGAGTGAATCGTTAATGGTGATGTCTCGCCACTGCCCGACAGCGACCATTGACGGTCGACGGATAGGCAGATTGTCGGCGTCAAAGTGCATGCGTTCCCCCTTATCGCACCTGATGTCTGATCTAGTTTGGTACGTTCTCGCGCCCTGCCCGGGTTCGGGCGATGATCGTCTTCATGATTTGCGCAGTGCCGTCACCAATCTGGAAGCCGAGTACATCGCGAAGGCGCTGCTCCATGACACCACGGTCGTATCCACCATGACCGTGTACGAGCAGGCACTCGTGAATGACGTCGTACGCCAAGCGTGGGCCCCACCACTTACACATTGCGGCTTCGGCTGAGTGGGGGAGACCCCGGTCAGCCGCCCAAAGTGATTGGTAACAGAGTAAGCGTGCCGCTTCGACCTGTGTGTCGAACTCGGCGAGTCGGTGTGAGATGCCTTGAAACGCAGACAATGGCTGTCCAAAGGCTTGGCGTTCTGTTGCGTACTGCCATGCGTCATTAAGGGCGGCACGAGCGACACCGAGTACCTGCAAGCCAATGAGAGCTCGCGAGAAGTCGAAGCCCTGCATGACTTGCACAAACCCGCCGCCTTCGTCGCCAAGACGATGTGACTTGGCAATGCGAACGTTGTCGAAGAAGATTGATCCGCGCCCAATCGCACGCTGCCCATGACAGTCGAAACGGGTGGTGGTGATGCCTTCGGTCTGCATTGGCACGAGGAGAGCGGTAATGCCTCTCGCCCCAGGTCCACCGGAGCGGCCAAAGACAACAGCAATGTCGGCTTGGTCAGCCGCCGAGATTGAGGTCTTTTCGCCGTTCAGCACGTAGTGATCGCCATCTTCAGTAATTTGAAGAGCAAGAGATGCTGCGTCTGATCCACCCTTTGGTTCAGTAAGGCCAAGCGCGGCGATCACGCTGCCGTCAGTAATGCCGTGCAGCCATGGCTCAACGATCTCAGGGTTGCCGTGCTCGGCGAGGATCTGCCCGTTCAGCGATCCGAGAAGGTTGATGTATGACAGCGAGAGGTCTGCGGCGCCAATGTGCTCATGAATCACACCAGCCGCGACACGTGACGCACCGTTACCACCCCAACGCTCGTCGAGTTCGGGGGCGATGAGCCCGAGTGCACCCATTTCTTTGCTGAGCACACGATCAAGCACTCGGGTTTCGTCACGCTCGGTGAAACCCGGGGCAACGCGCTCTTCAGCGAACTGGCGGGTCATCTCGGCGAGTTCAAGCAACTCGCCATCGACATAGGGATTTGGCCGAACAATCATGAGAGATTCCGGGGGAGAGGTCGCAGTAGATACATAGCGCTCCAATGTGTTGGTCGTGTTGAGAGTGAGATTCCAGGCCGAAGCATTAGCCCGACATGGTGAGGCCACCAGAGACGCTAAGCACTTGGCCAGTAACGAACGAAGCCGCATCGCTAGCGAAGAACAGGATTGCGCCAGCAAGGTCTTCAGGTTGCCCAAGACGCCCAATCGGAATTGAGCGTCGGAACGCCTCTCGAAGTTTCTCCGGGTTTGCTGCAGCATCCGTCACGGTCGCGAGAAGCGCCGTGTCGGTAGGGCCAGGGCAGACAACGTTGAAAGTGATGTTGTGTCGTGAGTGTTCGCGAGCCAGCGTCTTCGAGAGGGCAACCATGCCGGCTTTGCAGGCGGCATAGACAGCCTCACCCGATGATCCAACCCGAGCGGCATCCGATGAAACGTTGATGATGCGACCACCACCGTTGTCGATCATCCGGGGGATGACCGCATGGTGCATGTGAAGTGCGCCGATGAGGTTGATGTCGATGAGGCGTGACCAGTCTTCGGGTTGGGTGTCAACGAACGGTACGAACAGATCCCAACCTGCGTTGTTGACAAGGGCGTCAATGGCGCCGAGTTCGCTGTTCACACGGTCGACACCGGCGTCAACGCTTGAGCGCTCGGTGATATCGCAACCGATGGCGATAGCAGTTCCACCTGCGTCGCTGATGGCTTGGGCAGTGGAGGCCGCAGCTGATTCGTCGCGGTCAAGCACAGCAACTTTGGCGCCCTCTTCAGCGAAAGATGTGCAGACTGCGGTACCGATGCCGCCTCCACCTCCGGTGACAACGACGGTTCGATCGGTGAATCTGTTCATGTTGCGCCTCCAAGCAATGCGT
>JAPOIQ010000276.1 GCA_029978815.1 bacterium | reverse complement strand
CCGATTTGGCCATCGGTGATGCGGTTACCGTCGACATTCGCGGCTCCGAAGTGCTGGGACGTCTCGTCAAGTTGCCATTAGTGTAGCCAACTTGGGAGAGCGGCGGGCTACCTACGCCGTTATTTCTTTGCGGTTGACTTCTTTGTCGCGGTCTTTTTCGCAGGAGCAGCCTTCTTGGCGGTTGACTTCTTCGCCGGAGCGGCCTTCTTCGCAGGAGCAGCCTTCTTGGCGGTTGACTTCTTCGCCGGAGCGGCCTTCTTCGCAGTGGTCTTTTTCGCAGCCGTTTTTTTCGCTGGAGACGTGTTCTTTGCTGCGCTCTTCTTCGTGCCAGAGGTGTTCTGCGTCGCGTTCCCTCTGGAGCCAGTTGACGCACTGGTTGAAGATGGGGTGCCAAACATGCCAGCCGCGCCCTGTGCGAGCATCAGCAGGGGGCCAAGTCCTTCAAGAAGCGAATTCACCGATGTCCACGTGTTCTTCAATTGTTCACCGAGGTCATCTGGCGCCTCGTCAAGGAGTTGACCGAGCATCTGAGCCGCCCTCGCCAACTGCGGCACGGCCTCACGAAGCGGCTGTTCAATCTCGTCGAGGAGTGAGACCATCCTGCGAGCGACGTCTCCCGCTTTCTTCGCATCATCGACCAACTGTTCGACATGCTCTTGCATCTGCATTCGGCGCTGATTGGCTTCTCCAGCCTTCTTCATTCCCGCTGAGACTGGACCGGCGAGGAGGTTGACAAGTTCAGAGATGAACTCTGTTCGGTCTGTTGATGTGGCCATGTAACGAACGCTAGTTCAGGTCTGGCTGGCGTACACCTCGAGCGGCTCACAAGTACAAATCAAATTTCGGTCACCTGTCGCTCCATCAATTCGTGCGACGGGGGCAAAATACTTCTGCTGGCGAAGCCCTGGGAGAGGATAGGCGCCGAGCTCCCTCGAATATGGCCGTTCCCACGGTCCGAGAAGATCTTCGGCGGTGTGTGGGGCATACCTCAGAGGACTCTCTTCGACTGGCCATTCCCCGTCGGCAACGCGGTCGATTTCTCCTCGAATTGAAATCATGGCATCGCAGAAACGGTCAATTTCTTCAAGTGACTCACTCTCTGTGGGTTCGACCATCAACGTTCCCGCCACTGGGAATGACATTGTGGGTGCGTGTATTCCGTGGTCCATTAGACGCTTCGCAACATCGTCAACGGTGACCCCAGTTGCTTTGGTGATGGGTCGAAGGTCGAGGATGCATTCATGCGCCACTCGTCCGTTGGTGTCGGTGTACAAAATGGGGAAGTGGGCCGAGAGCCGTGATGCGACGTAGTTTGCCGCAAGTATTGCCGTCATCGTTGCGTTGCGAAGACCGTCTCCACCCATCAGTCGGGCGTACACCCACGGAATCGGCAGAATACCGGCGGAACCAAACCGGGCTGCACTGACCGGCCCAACTGCCCCAGAGTTACCGAGCGGATCACTCGGTAAGAATTCTGCGAGATGTTGTTTGACCGCTACCGGTCCGACGCCGGGACCTCCACCACCGTGAGGGATGCAGAACGTCTTATGCAGATTGAGGTGACTTACGTCGGCACCAAATTTTCCTGGCTGAGCAACGCCCACCAAGGCGTTGAGGTTGGCGCCGTCAACGTACACCTGACCGCCAGCGGCATGGAGGCGCTCACAGACTTCGGTCACCGTTGTCTCAAACACGCCGTGCGTCGACGGGTACGTGATCATGATGGCGGCAACTCGCTCGCCATGTGTCGAGATCAACTCATCAAGATGAACGAGATCGACATCGCCACGTTCATCACACGCAACAACGACTACATCCATGCCGGCCATGACCGCGCTGGCCGCATTTGTGCCATGAGCGCTCGACGGGATAAGGCACACGTTCCGTTCAAGATCCCCGCGGCTTCGGTGGTACGCCCGAATAGCAAGAAGACCAGCAAATTCTCCCTGGCTTCCGGCATTCGGCTGCAAACTCACGGCGTCGTAACCCGTAATTTCAGCAAGCATGCGTTCGAGTTCATCAACTAACTGTCGATAGCCCTCGAGCTGCTCCTCAGGGGCATACGGGTGGATATTTCCAAACTGTGACCAAGAAATAGGTTCCATCTCGGTGGTGGCATTCAACTTCATCGTGCATGAACCCAGAGGAATAATTGTGCGATCAAGCGCAAGATCTTTGTCACTCAGTCGCCGGAGGTATCGGAGCATCTCATGCTCGCTGCGGTAGCGATGAAAGACTTCCTGAGGCATGAGATCACCCGAGCGAGCAAGGTCGTCGCCAAACGCCGGTGGCTCCAACGCGTGTAGGTCACGTGGCTCTACGCCAAAACTCTCCACGACATCGGACAGCGTCCGGTGATCAGTCGTTTCATCGAATGTCATCGCCACCGTCGATTCATCGACAACACGGATGTTGATACCTCTATCGATGGCGGCGGCCTGAATTTTCTCTGCGTCAACACCATCGACGCACACCGTGTCAAAGATGACATCGTGACGAATCTGGAAACCGGCCACCTCCAGCGCTCTCGCTGCGGCGTGTGCGAAGCCGGAGACTCGTTCTGCGATCGCTCGGAGACCATCAGGGCCGTGCCAGCAGGCATAAAGTCCTGCGATGTTGGCAAGGAGCACTTGCGCCGTGCAGATATTCGATGTTGCCTTCTCTCGACGAATATGTTGCTCGCGAGTTTGTAATGCGAGGCGGAGGGCAGGGCGACCGGCGTCGTCGACACTT
>JAPOIQ010000170.1 GCA_029978815.1 bacterium | reverse complement strand
CGGTCCTGCTCGCTGTCGACCCTGAATATCTCGACATTGCACGAGCGGTTCGTCAGAAGGTCACCTCCGTTCAACATGTTGTCGTGTTTGGCAAAGCATCAGACGATGTGTTGGCCCACGACGATGTGGTAGGCCGCGGTGCTCCGACCTATCCATCGGTTGAATTGCAACCAGACGACGTTGTGCAGATTCAGTATTCGAGCGGAACAACAGGTTTGCCAAAGGGCGCCGTGCTGACCCACCACACGTTGAGCTCACGAACCGCTATTGGACTTGTCGAAAGCGGACGTTTCGCAAGCGATATCTCCTTTCACAATGCACCGTTCTTTCACGTTGCGGGATCACAACTTGATTACTCGGTGCTCGTCAAAGGTGGAACCGTGTTGCGGCATCGGCAGTTTGACGCCGAACGCGCCGCTGATGCACTTCAGGATTTACGAGTGACGTCTGCGTTCTTTGTCCCTTCGATGATCAACGCTCTGCTGCAAGTACCAGGCATTGCCGAGCATGACTTTTCTTCACTGCGACTCATCGAATATGGCGCGGCACCAATGCCACAAGCACAGTTGCGATCTGCGATCGATGTCTTTGGATGCTCATTCGTGCAACTCTTCGGAGCCGGCACCGAGGGTGGAATGCAAGCAATCCTTCCTGCTGAAGATCACATCGTTGGCGGTACCGATGTACAAACGAGACGGCTTTCATCAATCGGCCGGCCAACCGCATTCACTGAAGTGCGTGTCGTTAACGAGGACGGACATTCGGTCAACCCTGGAGAAATCGGCGAGATCATTTCGCGTGGGCCAGCAAATATGCGCGAGTACTGGGGGAAGCCGGAGGCAACGGCAGAGACCCTTCGCGACGGGTGGCTGCACGCCGGTGACATGGCGACCGTTGACGAAGACGGATATCTCTATCTTGTTGATCGAAAGAAAGACATGATCATCCGAGGTGGCGAGAACATCTATCCAACCGAAATTGAACTCGCCCTATGTGAACATCCGAGTGTCCTCGAGGCCGCAGTGATCGGTGTTCCTGACGACCATTGGGGAGAGAACGTCCATGCGATCGTGGTTACCCGGCCCGGCGAGACGTTGACCGGTGACGATGTGATCGAATTCTGTCGACAGCGACTCGCAAGTTACAAGAAGCCAGCCACGGTTGAGTTTGTGGATGCATTGCCTCGTAACGCATCGGGCAAGATTCTGAAACGTGAATTGCGCGAGCCGTTTTGGAAAGATGCGGGGCGGTCGATCTAGGCGACTGCTTGCTCGGGCGCGATGAGATTTCAGTATTCGTGTTTCGAACATTGACCGCACGATCATTGATGGCTACGGTCTCATCATGATCAAACTCACCGTGTCCTACCCAAAGGGTGATGACGTCACCTTCGATCACGACTACTACAAGAACTCACACGTCCCAATGTGTGTAGATGCGTTCTCGCCATCAAAGGTTGAGCTTGAGCGCGGTGTAGACGGCCCTTCGGTTGCCAGCGTGTCGTTCTACTTTGAATCGAGTGACGCGATGAAGGCCGCAATGTCAAGCCCAAAGATGGGCGACATCATGGGCGACGTAGCGAACTACACAAATGCTGCACCTTCGATGCAGGTCTCAGAAGTCGTCGACTGAGTCTTCGAGAGCGTTATCGCTCGCAGCATCGAGTTCCGGAATGCCCTGACGCTTTCGGAGCTTTTCAATATCTCGCACAGGAACTGACAATTTTCGGAAGCGAGTTCCATCGGTTGCAATTGCACCAAGTTCGCTGTCGAGTTTGATGAACGTGGCGCGCACCTTGTCGACGGCCGCAGAATAGTTCTCAAATTCTTTTGAGAACTTGTTGATCTGTTGAGTGATCTCTGCTGCGGTTTGTTCGGTGTGGAAGCTTTCGGTCGCCTGTCGAATCACCACGAGGAATGCGTAGAGCGTTAGGGGTGAGCAGAGCACGACCTTTCGTTCGAGCGCCCAGTCGATGAGATTTGCATCGGCCTCGTGCACGAACCCTGAGATGCTCTCGTTCGGAACGAACATCAACACGTAGTCGAGTGCGTCTTCGGTGGTTTGATCGATGTAGTCACGCTTTGCCAACGCATCAACGTGGATACGAACCGCTTTCACGAAATCAGCTTTCGTGCTTGCTCGAGTTGCATCGTCGCCCGCATCGAGATGAGCGACATAGCGGTCGAGCGGAAACTTGACGTCCATAAATAAGACTCGGTCCGGCGGCATCGTGAAGGTGAAGTCAGGTCGTCCACCTCCTGCTGTGGTGTCCTGTTTCGAGTAATTCACTCCCTCAATCAGCCCGGCAGCTCGAATCATGTCTTCAGCGAGTCGCTCACCCCATTGACCACGCTTTTGTGAACTTGACAGCACCTCGTTGAGGTTGGCGGTGCGTTGCGCAAGCAACGTGACTGCTTCACTCACCGATGAGAACTGCCCGGCATTCTGTTGGCGGAGTTGATCGAGTTCGTGGTTGAGTTCGGTCAGCCGCTTCGTGACGTCATCCTGCACGCCCTTCAATGTCGTGCTGATGACCTCAGCGCGTTTTCCGAGTGCCTCCCCACTTTGTTGTGTCACCATCTGCGTGACCGTGCGGATCGTTTCGGCTCGGTCGGCCTCAGCCCGTTGATGGAGTTCGGCAATGGCTGAATTGAGCGCCTGCTCGTTGACCAATCTGATCTGAGCCGTTAACTCCTCAGTAGAGGGGAATGCCGGCACGGAGGCCGCCGGCTCGGGGGCAGATTTTCGGGTAGTTGCGACAACACCTGCGAGAGCGACAAGAACCGCCACGAGCAGGACGACAATAAGAATTTCCATGTCACGAAACTAAACGGCGGGTGTGACGCTCTCGGTGATAATCGAGATGTTTAGGGGCATCCGAGCCCGTGAAGAGTTGCACATTCTTGGCACAAGACCGCAACACCGTCAGGTGTGCTCCAGTTCTGTGCAAGGTGTGAGCCACAACTCATACATGGGCTCGAGTCGTCGTTCCGGCGAGTACCACTGTGCGGTGACAGCACATGTTTTCCGTCGACGGCGCGTTCATCCATGAGGCGAAGGTACCAGGGCGCACAGAAAACTGAATCGCTCTGAAAGACTCAAGGCCGATGACAATCGAATCGACACCGACACGGCGGTTGCAGGCCGATTGGCCGGTCGATGTGCTCGGAGTTCTCACCATTGCGGTGTACGGCTCGTGGTACTACGGGTTTGGTGTCTTGATTGACGACATCGGTGCAGGGCTGAACGTTGGATCAGCTCCGCTCGGTCTGGCATTCGGCCTTGCGCAAATTCTTCTAGGAGCACTTTCGCTCATCACGGGGCGAATTCTCGATCGCTTCGGCCCTCAGTTGCTTCTCGGCGTGATCGGACCTGTCGGCGCGATTTTGGTGGGCTTTAGCGGTCGTGCTGTCGAGGTCTGGCAGTTCGTGATGCTGTTTGGCGTTGGGGGAGGGATCTCAGCAGCCGCAGGGTTTTATGGGATGACTCAGGCGATGTTGGTGAGGATGGACCCCACTGCGGCAACACAGCGCATCATCAGACTCACCATCTGGGGAGCATTTGCATCTCCGATCGCGATCCCGGCCACAGAGTTACTTCGAGGGTCGTTTGGGTGGCGGGTTGCAATCGAGGTGCCCGCTGGGATCGCATGCTGTGTGTTCTTGGTTGCAGCCCGTGTCATACGAAAGGTTCCGCGTCGTATCGAATTTGAGCGATCGGATACCTGGCTACAAGCGGTCACGTCTGCAGCTCGATCAGCTGCTGTCCGCTGGCACACGGTGGGTGTGTTCTGCGCGTACATGGCGATGTCAACGCTGTTGGTGTTTCAGCTTTCCATGATGCGTTGGGCAGGATTGTCCGCCGCTGCTGCTGCCGGATTCGGAGGCGCTCGAGGTCTACTGCAGCTGCTTGGCCGGCTACCCCTACAACGAGCCCTTCGTTGCTACGGGCAGTGGGTTCTTCTCGGAGGAGCCCGCCTGTTCGTAGCAATTGCATGTGTTCTGGTGCTCGTCAGCGGAAATGCGGTGACGGCCACGATGTATGTCGTAGTTGCCGGAGTCGGCATTGGAGCGATTAGCGCCCTTGACGGAATCGTCGCCCGAACGGTGATTCCAACCGGTGACTTTGGAGCGATCAGCGGCGTCGTCACATTCCTTGGAGCGATCGGCGGGGGAGTAGCCCCTGTACTTGCTGGCCGACTGACTGACGTGACGGGTACACCGACGATGGCGGCAACAGTTGCATCGGCCAGTGCGCTCGCTGCTGTGGTCGCCGTCGGCCAAACCAAACGCCATGCCGGCTAGTTACTTACGAGGTGAGAACAGCCT
>JAPOIQ010000239.1 GCA_029978815.1 bacterium | reverse complement strand
TGCGATCCATTGTGAAGGCGAGCCAGGCGATACTCGCACCATCACCTACGCCGAACTGCTCGCCGAGGTCGAAACGTTCTCAAATGCGCTGAAGAGCCTCGGAGTCGCGAAAGGTGATCGCGTCAACATCTACCTGCCAATGATTCCGGAAGCAGCTGTTGCGATGCTCGCCTGTGCTCGCATTGGGGCGCCGCACTCGGTGGTGTTCGGCGGATTCTCATCGCAGTCGCTCATCGATCGCATCAATGACGCCGAAGCAAAGGTGTTGATCACCGCGGATGGCGGCTATCGACGGGGCGAAGTCTTCCCGCTGAAGCCTGCTGCCGACGAGGCTGTTGCCCAGACGCCGTCGATCGAACACGTTGTCGTCGTGCAACGCGGCGGAAACGAAGTCGAGATGGTCGACGGTCGTGACCACTGGTACCACGACCTCATGGCATCAGCCGATGCTTCTTGCCCGCCTGAAGCAATGGATTCTGAAGACCTGCTGTTCTTGCTGTACACCTCAGGCACGACCGGTAAGCCAAAAGGCATCATGCACACCACTGGTGGGTACCTCACGCATGTGGCGTACACCCACCGAAATGTGTTCGACCTGCACCGTGACCGAGATGTGTATTGGTGCACCGCCGACGTCGGGTGGATCACCGGCCACTCGTACATCGTCTATGGCCCGCTTGCGAACGGCGCCACACAGGTCATGTACGAGGGCGTTCCGAACCACCCAGGCAATGACCGGTTCTGGGAAATCGTCGAGAAGTACAAGGTCACCATCTTCTACACCGCGCCTACGGCGATTCGAACGTTCATGAAGTGGGGTGCTGACGAACCCGCCAAGCACGACCTTTCATCGCTCCGTTTGCTTGGCACGGTCGGCGAGCCGATCAACCCTGAAGCATGGATGTGGTACCACGAACATATCGGTGGCGGACGGTGCCCGATCGTTGACACCTGGTGGCAAACCGAGACCGGTGGCATCATGATTTCACCGCTACCGGGTTACACAACGACAAAGCCTGGTTCAGCAACGTTTGCGCTACCGGGAGTGAACATCGCCGTCGTCGACGATGGCGGTAACGAAGTTAAAGGGGGAGGGGGATACCTCACTCTCACCCGCCCATGGCCAGGAATGCTCCGCGGTATTTGGGGTGATCCCCAGCGTTTTGTTGACACCTATTGGAGCCGTTTCGATGGTTCGTACTTCGCTGGTGACGGTGCTCGACTCGATGACGATGGCTACCTGTGGCTGCTTGGTCGTGTCGATGATGTGATGAACGTGTCAGGTCACCGCATCTCCACTACCGAGGTCGAATCAGCTCTGGTTTCGCACCCATCGGTCGCAGAAGCAGCGGTGGTTGGGGCGAATGACTCAACTACCGGGCAAGCAATTTTTGCTTACGTCACCCTGCGCGGTGGACAGGATGTTGACGTTGCGACCTTGCGCGATCATGTCGCTACAGAGATTGGTGCGATCGCAAAACCGAAAGCAATTTTCTTCACACCTGACCTTCCGAAGACACGGTCAGGCAAAATCATGCGCCGGTTATTGCGTGATGTGGCTGAGGGTCGCAACCTTGGCGATACGACGACGTTGGCAGATGCCAGCGTCGTTGACGAGTTGCAGCGCCGCGCGTCTGAAGCGCCTTCAGAAGACTGACAGCAACGGCCGCCTAATCGCGAAAGTTGTTGAATTGCAACGGGATGCCGATGTCGGCGCCCTTCAGCAGTGCAATCACGTTCTGCAGGTCGTCGCGTTTTTTGCCGGTAACACGAACCGACTCACCCTGGGTCTGACTGTTCACACCCTTCGGGCCGTCTGACTTGATGAGTTTGTTGATCTCTTTCGCCTTATCTGACGAAATTCCAACTTTGATGGTGACCACTTGGCGCACGGTGTTTTGTGTCGCCTCTTGGACATCGCCGTAGTCGACACCTTTAAGCGATACGCCACGCTTCACGAGTTTTTCTTCGAGCACAATCCGGAGCGCAGCAAGACGATCTTCACTCACGGTATGCAAGGTGATGACCATGTCGTTTTGCTCGATGGTCGAATTGGTGTTCTTGAAATCGAAGCGGTTTGAGACCTCACGCTGAGCTTGGTCAATAGCGTTTCGAACCTCTTGAGCATCAACTTCTGAGACAACATCAAAACTTGGCATGAGAAATACCGTACCGGAATCGTCAATGAAGGGGTGGCTGGCGATATCCGCAGATACCATCACGGGACGACATAAGGGTCGGTGCCCGAGCGGCCAAAGGGAGCAGACTGTAACTCTGCCGGCATTGCCTTCGGAGGTTCAAATCCTCCCCGGCCCACAAATTAAAGAGATGTGACTGCTTCGGCCAATAACCGGATCAGCCCAACCCCGTTTCGAGCCGGTCGGAGTAATCCGTCCGGCTCGATGCGTTCAGAGCATGAGCTGCATGACGGCTACATCAAGCCAGCGATTGAACTTGCGGCCAACCTGTCGTTCAATGCCGAGTAGTTCGAACCCGACCGAGCGATGCAGGGCAAGTGAACCCTCTCCGCTCGCTTCAATACGGGCAATCACGCTGTGAAAACCGCCCTCCCGGGCAGTGTCACAAATCGAGGAGAGCAAGAGGTGACCGATTCCTTGGCCGTGGTGCTGACGGCTGACATAAACAGAGTCTTCAACTGTTGTTGAGTAGGCAGCCCGCTCTTTGTATTTCGATAGAGCCGCAAACCCGAGAACCGCCCCAGATGAACGGTCACAAGCAACAATTGCGCTAAATGCTCCTGAACGGCTCTGAATCCACTCGCGCTGTTCCTCAATTGAGCGAGGCACCATGTCCATCGTGCTCGTGGAATTCAAGACTTCGGCGTTATAAATCTCCGCTATACCTGCAGCATCGTCGACGGTCGCTCGGCGAATGACAACGTGCGGTTGTGATGGAGCGGAATTCACGCTCGCGGAGCGTATCTAGTTCGTGGTGGGAACAGCCATTGTGGCTGTACACTTCCCGGCTGGTCGCGGCTCTGCCGCGCCCAATGCCCTCTTAGCTCAGTCGGCAGAGCACAGCCATGGTAAGGCTGGTGTCGTGGGTTCGATTCCCACAGAGGGCTCGACCAAACGGTCGATCCCCGGATCGGCCGGGGGCAAGCCTTGGCGGCGTAGCTCAGTAGGTCAGAGCATCCGGCTCATAATCGGAAGGTCATCGGTTCGATCCCGATCGCCGCTACCAACTAATAGAAAACCCCTTACAAGA
>JAPOIQ010000194.1 GCA_029978815.1 bacterium | reverse complement strand
GTCAGGATCACGCAGGCTACGAGAAGATCTGCACCCAGATTGCAGCCATCGACGCCCGCACAGGCGAGCGTTTCCACTATCGCCCGACTGTTTCCCGCAAGCGGGCCAGAGGTCGGGACACCGAGACCGTCTGGGACGTTCAACCGTTCCTCGACTGGCTGGAGTCCCGAGGCCCGATCCGCTGCTTCGCGCACAACCTCGCGTATGACATCGGAAACATCTGGCGCGACCGGCTGGACGAACTGGACATCACGATGGTGGGTAACCGACTGGTTCGCGCCCGCTGGAAGAATGTCACCCTGCTCGACTCATCGAACGTCTGGCCGATGCCGCTGGCAAAGGTTGGAAAGTCCATCGGGCTGGAGAAGATGGAGATGGATGTAGAGTCGGAGGAGTACGTCTTCCGCGACGTTGAAATCGTGATCGAAGCGATGGCTCTGGCCGAGCGCATTTGCATCCAGTACGGGGCCGACATGAAATCGACGTTGGGATCGATCAGCATCTCAATCTGGCAGGCGGGTGTCATTGGCGGAGCCAATTGGCAATGCTCGATGGAAGACATCCGCAACGCCTACTACGGCGGGAGGGTTGAACTCTTCCGCACCCATGCGAAGGGAGACAACCTGTACTACACCGACATCAACTCGCTGTACCCGGCGATGATGCTCAACAAGTTCCCTGACGGCGACGATCAGTTCTTCGACTGCGAGACCCTCGCAGAGGCGAAGACCCTTCTCCTGTCGAAGGAGGAACTCTATGGCGTCGTTCACTGCGACATCGACATCCCTGAGACCCTTCGCATCAGTCCGCTGCCGGTGAAGCGGGAGGGCTCCGGGGAGGTGTGCTTCCCGGTCGGACCAGCATCGGGATGGTGGACCGTTCACGAAGTGCGCTACGCACTGAGCAAGGGCTGCAAGCTCAAGAAGCTCAAGGACGCCTACGGAAGCCGCACAGGCTCGTACTACTACCGGAACTTCGTCGAGACGTTCTACCGGCTCCGCAAGGAGGAACTCGACAAACCGCAGCCGGACGAGGGGAAGACGCTGTTTTTCAAATTGTTGATGAACAACCTCTACGGACAGTTGGGCATGAAGGGCAGTGTCACCCGATCCATCCACCTGACTGCGGACATGGTCGAGGTGGACGAGGAAGGGGAGATGCACCTCACTCGTCAGGGAATTCCATTCGGCACGAAGCTGTTGGCCGATGTGGCGATCCCGTTGCCGGACCATGTCAACTACCTCCACGCCGCCTACGTCACATCCTACGGTCGCCTGAAGCTGATGAGCTACATGGATCTGGTTGGGGCCGAGAACCTGATCTACTGCGACACCGACAGTCTCTTCTTCGTCTGGGACGGGCCGCTGCCGTTCCCACTGTCCACAACCCTTGGGGAGATGAAGCTGGAGGACAAGCCGATGTGGGTGGAGACCCGCAGTCCCAAGATGTATCGGTACGAGACCAAGTCCAAAGGTCGCGTGACGAAGGCCAAGGGAGTGCCAAAGAAGAAGCAGGACGAGTTCTACGACCACGGCTGCGCCGACTTCTGGCAACCTTGGAGACTGCGCGAGTCCATCGTGTGCGCTGACAGAATTCCTGACCCGGACGACGAAGATGTGAAAGTCTTGGGCGTGTGGCGACAGGTGATGAAACGAGTGGTTTCTGGCTACGACAAGAAGAGGCTTGACTCCGATGGCGTCACCTACATGCCTAAGAAAATGGTGGACATTGGGGCAGAGCATGACGACATTCCACTCGTCTGAAGCGTCCTCCTCCGCTCAGGCGGCAATAGGTTCTCCCCACTGGGCTGTCCCCCGGTGGGGAGTTTTTCTTTTTCTGCATCACGGGTGTTGACAGCATCAGCAGCATCATCCACATTCACACCGTCGAGAGCGAGGCGGCTCAAAACATCGGGGTCTACAACTGACTCCACCGCATCAATCCGATTCAAAACCTATGGCAGTTGCTTACAACCTCAAGAAGACACTCGGCGGTTCACTCTGGAAGTGGGAAGATGGCAAAGAGAAGGTGTTTACCGTTCTGAGCCCGATCCGCGCTGGCAAAGCCGTGACCAATCCCCGCAGCGGCATCGCGAAGGCTCCTGACGTTATGACCGTCCGCGATGCCGCTGATGGCAACGAGAAGGACATCCTTGTCGGTGCGGTGCTGCGCTCCAGCCTTACTGAGAGCTACCCCGATGACAGCTACGTCGGTCTGAGTTTCGCCTGCACTCAGGGTGCGGTGAAGCCGGGAACCCGCTACAAGACGATGACCGTCGCGGAAGTTGAACTGGAAACCAAGAAGTCGAAGAAGTAATCGACTCCGAATCAAAGGCCCACCCAGAAACGGGTGGGCCTTTTTGATTCACTTGACCGCCACATTTGTGGCATCTACACCACTGCAACGTAGACATTTGGCGCATATGGACATCAACAACTTTGAGATCTTGGACCTAGGACCGGCTCCTGAAGGGTACTATGACGAATGGGGAGCGAGCTATCGCTCTTCCATGACTTGCAGCGTGATCGGTGAAGGCAAGGACGCCGCTCAGGCGTTTCAAGACGCACTGGATCAACTCGCGATGGAAGGCTACGGCACCAAGCTCCTCAACGAATCAGGCATGGAGATGGGATTTTATTCGATGGCGGCTTCGACCCCGGCCCAGCAGATTGAGTCCCATGTCGATCCTGACGAAGAGGAAGAGGCCGATGACGATGCTGAGATCGTCTACCATGTCGGCATCCGCTACGAGGGATTCGACGAAGTAACCCCTGACATGATATGAACGCCCTGACTCAACTCTACTCCGTAGACGAAATTCAAACCGACCGAGGCACGATTCGCTGCAACGAATCAATCGCCTCACAACTGATCGTCCGCTCCAGCGATGACGCCCAGTTGATCTGCTACAACCCCGGCAACGTCCTCGATGGGCTTTACAGCTTGTCCGACCTGCTGAAATGCAAGTCATGCCGACTCACCGGCATACGCTACACGATCATCGGCACCTGCGATGATTCCGCAGTCCGCACCCAGCGGTACAAGCACGACTTCACCACCAAGGTGATGCTCGACAACAACCTCAACATGACACCGACCAAGGGTGCGCTCTTCCTGCCGTACCAACTCGATGTCCTGCTCGATACCAAAAACAAATTCCCGAAAGTGACAGCCATCCAATTCATTGCATGAGAGACCTACAAGACCCATTGCCAGACGCAGAACCAGAGTTCGTCCACGAAGAGGAACAAGATGACGTTTCAAAAATCCAAGCCCTGCTGAAGGAGTTGGACATGGGCGGCGGTGTTGCGCGGATTTTCCGCCAACGCCCCGGCCAAGCGAAACACGAATACGAAGGCGAGATTCCCGCTGACGCATTCACCCTCGAAACCATCAAGCGGTCCTACGGTGGCGGCGACTACCTCATCCGGTTTGCTGCCAAGGGCGGTCGATACGTCCGAAGCATCCGCTTTGCAATCGACCCCAGACACAAAGGCGAACTCGACAAGATCAACGAACCCCCTCCCGTGACGCAAAACAGCAACGACAACTCCCAAGCCCTGCTGGCATTTATGATGCAGCAACAGCAGGCACAGGCCCAACAGGCCCAGCAGAGCATGACCCTGATGATGACGATGATGTCGGAATCTCAGAAGTCGATGGCTGCGATCATCGCCGCCGCCATCGGTGGTGGTCGGCAGTCTCAAAGCGAACCCTCCTCGAAATTCATTGAGGTAATGATGCCAATGCTCACTGAAAGCATGAAGCCTCGCGGCGGAGTTGCCGAGTTGACCGAGAACGTGAAACTGGTGAAGGAACTCATGGGGACGGCCCCGGAAAAGGAAGAGAAAGACGATATGCTTGAAAAGATGATGACCATT
>JAPOIQ010000302.1 GCA_029978815.1 bacterium | reverse complement strand
CGTCGCCGAGCGGACACGTCGCCAATTCCCTGATGTGATTGTGCTTGAACCACTTGAGAACTTGGGATTCGCTGGAGGGTGCAATCTCGGTATGAGGCACGATGTGAGTGACACGCTTGCAGGCCGATACGACTACGTCGCCCTTCTCAACAATGATGCGACAGTTGACCCCGGCTGGTTGCGTGAATTATCCGCTGCGATGGACAGTGATCGCAACATTGGTGGTGTCGCCTCGAAGATGTTGTTCGCCGATCGATACGCCCCAATTCACATCTCGATTGAAGAACTAGTCGGTGAGCGCCGTCGTGATGAGCTTGGCTTATGCCTGACATCGATTCGGATCAACGGTGAACGATGTGATGACATCGTCCAGTTCGATGAGGGATTTCATGGGGCAGTCGACCCTGACCGAGCACGTGATGAAGAAATCGCGCGCTGGTCACGCCGCACCGCAACCTTACGATTTGCGCTCCCTGAGGGAGAATCGTCGGTAGCCACCCTTCGTCTCAACGCAAAACAGCGGCTCAATGTACGTCTCCAATCTGATGTCGAGACAGTTGACCTCGTCGTCGGAGAACACGGAGAGACTTCCTACGAGACCGTTGAGATACGCCTCGGTAAATTTCGAGAGGATGTCATCAACAACGTCGGTAGTGAGTTGTACGAATTTGGGTTCGCCGGTGACCGCGGTTTCATGGAGCCTGACCATGATCAATACAGCGACTCAGAAGAAGTCTTTGCATGGTGCGGAGGAGCGGCGCTTTTGCGAGCCGAGCATCTCGATGAGGTAGGTCTTTTCGATACTCGGCTTTTTCTGTATTACGAGGACACGGATCTTTCTTGGCGTGGACGAAAAGCAGGGTGGAGACATATCTACTGTCCAACCGCAATCGTTCGGCACCATCATGCCCAGTCAAGCGGTGTCGGATCTTCAGTGTTCCGCTACCACACCGAACGTAACCGTTTGCTTGTTGCTGCCCGGAATGCGCCACTACGCGTGATTGCTCTTGCGCTTGCAGGAGAGATTCGGCACTGTGTGCGAGTCAACCTCGCATTACTGGTGAAGCGACCGCTCACCCTTCGGATGCCATCAAAGCCTGAACCGGCGCATCGACGACGAGTTCTGGGTGCAATCCTTACGCGGCTCCCTGGAGCGTTGGCATCTAGAAGAGCGGATACGACGGTGGTTGCGAGGTCGCATATTCACAGAACATGGGAACGTCGGAAGTGGTGAAGCTGTGAATATCGCGATCTACAACCTCTATTGGAGCACCTATGGCGGGGGTGAGCAGGTGGCCGCCGGGGCAGCGGAGCATCTTCTTGCAGCAGGCCACGACGTGACGGTGCTGGGGCCTGAACCGCTCGACGTTCAAATGATGCAGGCGCGGCTGGGCCGAGATCTCTCGAAGTGCCAATATCGGCGGGGCACGACCGATGTTGAAGCGAGCATGGGAAGTGAAGACTTCGATCTCTTCATCAACTGCACCTATCTGTCGTCAGCGATACCGAGATCTCTCAGGTCGCTGTATTACGTGCACTTTCCTGGGGTGCCGCTCTCCACTCGGCGAAAGCTCAGCTCCCATGTTGCTGCCGTCGGTGGACGGCTACTTTCGAGATTTGCCTCATTACCCGGTCCACTCGAAGGAGTTCGCGCTGGTTTCGAACGACGTGTTCATGACGTGTCGTGGGCTCAGCACTACACGACCATCGCCGCAAACAGTTCTTTCACTGCCGAGTGGGTTGAACGATTGTGGGATGTGACTTCAGAAACGCTCTATCCGCCAGTCGATATTTCTGTCCCGCTGACATCACATCGCTCAGTTGTCATGTCGCTTGGACGATTCTTTGATCGGTCATTTGGTCACTGCAAGAAACAAGATGTGCTTCTCGACGCATGGGAGGCGATCGAACATCAAGATGCGTTACCTGAATGGTCTATTCGCCTCATTGGAGGCGCAGATGGAGCGAGCCGTGACTATGTGCTTGCTTTGCGTCGACGGTCACTTGATCTTCGTGCGAACATTGCAGTCAACGCGCCACGGGAACTTGTGCGTACAACATTGGGCGAGGCATCGATGTTCTGGCATGCGGCAGGGTTCGGAGAAGATCCGTCGAGTCACCCTGACCGCTTCGAACATTTTGGTATTGCGATTGTTGAGGCGATGGCGGCTGGAATCGTGCCGATCGTATTCGGAGCGGCAGGTCCTGCTGAGATCGTGCGCCACGGAGTTGACGGATACCACTGGAGCACTGTCGACGAACTGGTTGAGGTCACCGAGCGAGTTGCTTCCGATCCGGAGGAGTGGAATCGGCTTTCAGAATCTGCACGAACGCGCGCACAGGAATACTCCGACGCGGCCTTTGGTGAGCGACTCCTCGCAATGCTGAACTGAGTGAGGGGCTACGGTGCCCACACAACTGGCGTCCAGCGCAGGATGTGGCCCGAACCACCATCGACTGTTGAGCCG
>JAPOIQ010000235.1 GCA_029978815.1 bacterium | reverse complement strand
GTATCGACTTTTCGTTTTGAGCAAATGATGGTGGGTCAACGATCACCACATCGAATCGTTCACCGGCTGCAGCAAGCGACTCCATCACCTCGAAGGCATCACACTGCTGCGCCGTCACCGCACAGCGGCGAATTAACCCGATATTTCTGTTCCGTTCGATATTTTTCCTCGCGACGTCGAGAGCTGGTTGCGAAATGTCAACCATATGTACGCTCCGAGCCCCACCGGCTGCCGCCGCAAGTGCAAAGCCACCGGTTGCAGTAAACACGTCAAGAACCCGTGCTCCTTCGCAGGCTGCACCGACCAGACTTCGGTTATCTCGCTGATCGAGGAAGGTTCCAGTCTTATTTCCCAGGCGGACATCAGCCGACATCAAAAGCCCTCGCTCGAGGTAGGTCACAGTCCCGTCGGTCATTGATCCGACCAACACATCACCGTCGACGGGAGCCCCAGCGGGGGGTCTCACACGACGTGCACAACGCAACACGATTGTCGCACTCGGCATGACTTCTTGGGCCGCAGCGAGCACATCGCCGAGGTGTGGATACCACGCCTCGGTATACAACTTGATAACGAGGGTCTCGCCGTAACGGTCAAGGACTAACCCTGGCAGATGATCATTCTCACCATGCACCCATCTCCAAGCCGTGGTCGATGGGTCTTCAATCAACTTTCCACGGCGTATTTTCGCCGCTATCAAGCGGTCAGTCCATAGGTGCCGGTCGACATTGATAGGTCCCCCTGAGTGAAGCACCTTTACCTGAATTGGCGATGCCGGATCCCAGAGCCCAACGCCCGCAACACGACGTCCGTCGAAGATAATTGCAACGCTTCCCGCAGGGAGCCCTTCAGGATCAGCGCTTGAAATCGATCCGTCGTAGAGCCATGGGTCTCCTGACCTGACGGCATGCAAACCAGCAGAAGTTGGCCGAATCGCAACCCGCCGCGCCGTCGGATTAAACGCCTCGTCGAGGTTGGGGATATCAGCCACCGAAGCCGATACGTCGCTCGTCTGACGTACCGAGTTCGACGTAGGCAATTTTCGCTGACGGAATAGCAACCGCCCGACCTTTGCGGTCCGTCACCCACAGCACGTCTGTAGCGCCGGAAAGAGCAGCCTCAACTCGGCTGTGAAGATCCTCGCTCTGAGCGTCGTCGACCTCAAATGCCAGTTCTCTCGCCGCCTGCGTTACACCAATTCGTACGTCCACAAGTCGTACGGTATCGCTTCTACTGGTCACCCACCCCACGTTGCTGGAAGTGAAGCCCGGTTCATGACCGAGGCCGGGAATATGAATCGCCTAATCCAACTGGGCGACATATGCAGATGCCCACGACAGCAACGCAAAGATGAGAGCAGCAACTGCAAACGGTGTGACCGAAACATCGATACGAGCCGCAACAAGTCCGCCGAGAATCGAGCCACCGAGCATTCTGAACCCGCCCGATAGCGCTGACACCGTTCCTGCGATATGGGGAACCGGTTGCATTGCCTCGGCGTTCATATTCGGCATGATGAACATGAACGCCGACAGCATGACCGCCAAAGCAGGCATGAAGGTCCAAAACGACGGCTGGCCGCCTCCAGACACCGCAACGACCACCAACAGCGCGGCACACGCGTTGAGCACGACAAGCATCTTGTTGAGTACTTTCCTGACGCCAAAGCGTTCCACCGCTTGCCCGTTCACAAGCGATGCCACGCCGAACCCGACCGCTGTTGCACCGAAGACAAATGGGAACCATGACCTATGGCCAAAGATCTCACTCACGATGAGCTCAGAAGATGCGAGGTACATCGTGAAGACACTCTGCATAAAGATCGAAGACACTGAGTACCACAGGGTCGGGCGAGTCTTGAAGAAGGTTCTGTAACTATCTGTGATGTCGGCTTTATCGAGCTTGCGTCGCTGGTCGACCGGCAACGTCTCAGGAAGTCGGCGTGACCACAACCACATTGCAATCGACCACAAGGCGCACGCCCAAAAGACTGACTGCCATGGCAAGAACGCGACGATTCCTGCACCAAGTGCAGGAGCGATCACTGGCACCATGATGAAGACCGCCATGATCTGCGACATCGCCTTGGCCATCTCCGCGCCTTCAAACAGGTCACGAACTACTGCGGTAGCAACCACCCGAGATCCTGCTGCCCCAATTCCCCACACAAAGCGCGCCACCAATAACAGGCCAAGGGACGGTGCGAGGGCTGATGCAATAGCGCCAAGAATGTAAATCACAATGCTCACACCGAGCACTCGTTTTCGACCGAATCGATCTGTCAGCGGTCCGTACACAAACTGCGCTACGGCGAACCCCATGAAAAAGACAGTGACGACTCCGGCAACCTCATTCGAAGTTGGGTCGAGGCCAAAGGTGGCCCTCATGTCGTCAAAGGCAGACAGCATGAGGTCGATTGCCATCGCCATCAACGCCATGATGAGCGACAGCATTGCGAGAAGTTCTCCTCGGCGGAGTTCTGGTTTCTGCTCGCGGGCGCGCTCAATTGTCGGGGGGTTCATATCTAAAGGGATGTCTAGCGGAGAATGCTGCTCGTTAAGCAGTTGGTGCCGCGAGCAACCCTGCAATAAATGCAGAGATCACGGAAGCAAGTGCTTCATCACTCGCCTGCTGTTCGTCGAATGTTGTGAGCACGAGCCCAAAGGTATATCCCAGCACCATGGTTGCAATCGCCCGTGAGTCAAAGTCTGACCTCACGAATCCACGCAACTTTGCGGTGTCGACGACGTTCTCGAAGAATCCAACTGTCAGCGTGTACTCCGACCGCATCGCCGCAAATAACTCATCATCTGAAAGCGAGTACGAGAGAGCAGATAGTCGCTTCTTGCGATCGTTTCGGCGCTCGGGAGAGAGCACCGCTGCTGTCAGTTGATCCATTCCTGACACAAACTCTTCAATTGACATCGCCCGAATCGCCACTTCGAGCGCGGTGCTGACATCGTCGTGAATCGTCTTGCCGATTCGTCGGGCGTGCGCCTCCGCAAGCAATCGGTCGCGAGTCTCGAAGTGGTACGTCACCATTCCCTGAGTAACGCCCGCTGCCTGAGCGACACGCGCCACCCGAACATTGCGATCTCCACCTTCGTCTAACGCCTTAATCGTTTCAACGAGAATCCGTTCTCTCGTTGCTTCACTAGTAGGCATACCTAACACCATAGTGTTTTACAATGGGTCGGTCGGAAGGGTCGCAAATTCCTCCGTACGCGTAGTCACAGAGATTGCATTGCGGCCACAATGATTACATGACTGCCGCCGACGCCGACCTACACGCAGC
>JAPOIQ010000242.1 GCA_029978815.1 bacterium | reverse complement strand
GGGAAAAAGATGGCAAATATCTGGCGCGATCTTCTCGACCGACCGCATATTCGCGAAGCCCTGGGAGAAGGCTTCACGCTGGTTGACCGCCACACCGCATGGCCGATCCCAGCGCGGGTTGGCGACATGCCATTGTCTGCCGGTTCTGTGATGTTCACCGGTGACGCCGCCGCCGCAACAGACGTACTCACTGGTGAAGGCATCGGCCAGGCACTCCTCACCGGACGTCTTGCGGCCGAGGCAATTATCGCAGGAGGAACAACCAGTGCCGTGACAGCCTCGTATGAGCAAGCGGTCAGAAGTGAACTCGTTGCTGACCACCGAATGTCGGTGCGCCTCGGCAAGGTGCTTGGGTCACCCCGCGGGGCAGAGGCCGCTCTCGCAATCGTCGCTAAAAGTGGTGGTTGGGGTCGGCGAAACTTTGCTCGATGGATGTTCGAAGATGAACCACGCGCCATTGCGGTGACGCCGCGTCGATGGCACCGGAAGATGTTCTCTCGCCCCGGGGCGTGGGCTAGTTCCTAGCGCTCGACGCGCTCAACGGCGGTCTCGACGATGGTCGAGTTAGGCCTCCGACCTGATGACATCGATCCCTGATGGGTCGACAAGCATGTCATGGAGGCGGAAATTGTGGTTGTGCCCAACATGGTGAAGTCCGAACGCTGACTGAATAGCGGTGTACATCCCCATTGCGTCCAAGGTGTGATTCACACTCTGTTTTGCGAGATTCAATCCAAACATCGGGCGCTTCGCGATGTGTGAGGCCAGTTCGAGTGTCGACTGCTCAAGTTCATCGAGGGGCACCACACGCGAGACCATCCCTGCACGGTGGGCTTCATCAGCAGTAATTGCTCGTCCGGTGAACAACATGTCCTTCGCAAGCCGGGCGCCCACCTCAAATGGGTGCGTGAAATACTCATGACCATTCACCCCGAACGCAACGACTGGATCAGAAAATGTTGCGTCCTCGGAGCACACGATGAGGTCCATCGGCCATACGAGCATGAGCCCTCCAGCGATGACCTTTCCCTGCACTTGAGCAATCGTTGGCTTCGGCAAATTTCTCCATCGCCAGCACAACCCGATGTACATCTCCGCTTCGGTTGCCATATAGCCCTCGGCCCCTGGAGCATCGAAATGGCACCAGGTTCCGATTGCTGCAACGTTGTCCATCGATGTTCCTGCAGCAAGGTCATGGCCTGAAGAGAAATGTTTGCCATCAGCCGCGAGAACAATGACGCGCACGTCGGGATCATTCGCCGCTCGATCGAAGGCCTCATTGATCTCGCTCAACATTGTGTAGTCCTGGGCATTTGCCTTCTCAGGGCGGGCGAGCGTAATTCGTGCCACCCGATCAACGGGCATGTCGTATCGAATTGTTGTCCAATCACTCATGGCATCGATTCTTCACGATCTCCACTAGAAATCCGCAGACGGGCAATCGCGTACAGTTGAAGGCATGCGCACAGGAATCTTTCTGTTCGGTGGGGTCGAGATGGACGATGCTGGTGCCGGGCTTCCGGCACCCACTGATCGGCGATACGACAACAACGCTGTCTGGCATGCGACAGAACGAATTCTCGACATGGGAGTGCTCTCAGACAAGTTGGGCTTCGATTCGTTCTGGCTCACCGAGCACCACTTCCAGTACGAGGGTTATGAGATCATTCCAAACGGTTTACTCACCGGAGCAATCCTTGCTGAACGGACTGAACAGATCCGGATCGGTATGGCATTCAACATCGTGCCGCAATGGCATCCGCTCAAATTGGCCGAGGATTTTGCAACCCTTCACAACATCTCGGGCGGGCGAGGAATTCTTGGGGTTGGTCGAGGCACAGTGCCGCGTGAGGCCGAAACTCTCGGCACGAAGATCGGCAGTTTCGACAACCCCGATGCAAAGGCTGCTGATGACCTCAACCGCGCGATGTTCGACGAGGCGATGCAGGTCATACATCTCGCAATGAACAACGAACGCTTCTCCTTTCACGGGGACGTCTACGACTTCCCGCCAGCTGGCATCCCTGATCGAGGTGGTTTCGTTGAAGAGCTGACCCTGATTCCTCGACCGCTCTATCCATACGAGACCTGGCAAGCGATCACCTCTCCCCCAACACTCGATCAAGTTGCAACATCTGGTTGGGGTGGCGTGTTCTGGAACAATCACCACTCATTCACTCGCGCACGTTGGGAACACTTTGCGGACACCTACGCGGCCACCCACGGTGAGGAGCTTGCATCCGGCGAGAAGCGAGCGTTGGTGTTGTGCACCTGCGTTGATGACAGCCGGGAGGCGGCAATCGAATCGGTACGACCCGGCCACGATGAGTTCTGGAAATTCCTTGGTCCGTACGGGTGGTCCAAGGGGTACATGGGAGACGATGGAAAACCGTCGCCACCCGGCCTCATCCCAACTCTTGAAGATTCGATGAATCGCCAGCGCACTTGGGCGGTTGGCACCGCAGATGAGGTTGCTGAGACGATTGCCATGTACCGAGACGAACTTGGTCTGGAGAACCTCATCATCTTCCCTGCGATGCCCGGGGACTCATACAACAAGGTCGACGAACAACTCCACCGTCTCGCCGAGGATGTCCTTCCGAAGGTCTCGTAGCACTCCCCCGTGGCTGCGTCGCCTACGGTGACGTCATGACAGGCAGCAAGCGAGTAGGCCATCTTCCCGCTCTCGGCGAGGGTGATCTCAACGACGCACAGACAGAGTTGTGGAACGACATCACTCAAGGACCGCGCGGAGCCGCTCCGTGGATGGTTCAGAATGGCTCGCTCACTGGGCCATTCAACGCATGGCTTCAAATTCCTCGAATCGGAAGGGCATTCGCCTCGGCTGGGGAACACCTTCGCTTTTCCTCAAGCCTTGACCCAATTACGCGAGAGCTCGTCATTCTCACAGTTGGAGCGCACTGGAAAAGCGAATTCGAGTTCTGGGCTCATGCCGGCATTGCACGAGATGCCGGCATGGACGAGCAGTTGATCTCGGCCATCGAGTCTGGATCGGCCGTCGCTATCCAAAACGCATCTACAAACGATGCACATCCGCTTATTTACGCTGCTGTCCGCGAACTTGTCGAGCACGGCGTGATACCTGCACCTCAACTCAGTGACCTCACAGCAACCGTTGGGGAGGCAACCGCAGTCGAGATTGTTGCGCTTACTGGTTACTACACACTGGTGTCATTC
>JAPOIQ010000149.1 GCA_029978815.1 bacterium | reverse complement strand
GGAGGTACACATCTCGGTCATTGACCCCCATGTGCCAACCAAAAATTGATGCATTTAGCCACACATTCCGATGGGTGAGTTGCACCCCCTTCGGTCGAGCGGTCGTTCCCGAGGTGTAATTAATTGTTGCCGTCGCGTTTTCATCTGGCTGCCAAGGATCGGGTTCGACGTCATAACGCATCAACTTCGCATCAGTTTCAGCCCCGATGACCCATTTCATCTCGCACTCAACGTCTTGCATCGCTTCTTCGAGTTCTGGATCGACGAGAAGAATACGCGCCCCAGAGTGCTCAACGATGTACGACACTTCCTCGGCGACGAGGCGGAAGTTGACTGGCACAAGAATTCTTCCTGACCCAGATACACCAAAGAGCGCGGTGAGTAATCGGGCGGAGTTGTGTTAAACCATCGCGATGCGTTCGCCTTGGGCGATGCCAAGTTGGTCGAGGCCAGCAGCGATTGCGCGTGCTCGCCTTGCCATCTCTCGATAGTCGATTCGGCCCCAATCGTCGGCTGGCTGATCAGGTTCATCAACGATGGCGATTCGGTCGGGGTACACCAATTCTGCACGTTGAAGGAAGTCATTGACGGTTAATGGAACTCTCACACATGTGATGTTAGTCACGCGTTGATGTTCTGATTGATCCGAGTCGTATCGGTGGGAACGGGCTGAGATGGCTACCGTGTCGCTATGTCTTCTGCGAATTCAACTCCTGATCGTCGGCTTGGTATGACAGTCCCCCTGCCGGGGCCTTTGCATACTCACGAAGAGTGGCTGCACGAACTCGCCGATCTTGGCTATTCCGATATTTGGAGTGCCGAGAGCGACGGAGCTGATGGTTTTACGCCGCTCGCACTCGCAGCGGCGTGGGAGCCGCGCCTGCGACTGGGAACAGCGATTATTCCTGCGTACACGAGGGCGCCGGCGTGTATGGCTCAATCGGTTGCGTCGATGGCTGATGCAGCTCCTGGACGTTTTTGTATCGGCATCGGTTCTTCGAGCAATGTGATTGTTGAGCGCTGGAATGGGGTTCCGTTTGAGCAGCCGTATCGGAAAGTTCGTGACATGGTGCGCTTCTTAAAAGAAGCGCTTGAGGGCGAAAAAGTCACCCGTGAATTCGACACCTTTGAAGTGAATGGTTTTCGACTCGGCGTAAGGCCTGAGCAGACACCTCCTATTTTTGTCGCGGCACTCCGTGAGCAGATGCTTCGCCTCGCAGGTAAGGAGAGCGACGGCGCCATCATTAACTGGCTCGGAGCAGAGGATGTTCCGCAGGTCGCGTCGATAGTGCATGATGCCGCAGGTGGAGAGCAACGGGAAATTGTTGCGAGAATCTTTGTTTGTCCAAGTGACAACACGCAGGTTGTTCGAGATGCTGCGAAATTTGCAATTGCGGCATATATGAATGTTCCGGTGTACGCGAAATTCCAAGAATGGCTTGGCCGCGGCCCTCAATTGGAAGAAATGTGGGCGGCATGGTCAGGTGGCGACCGAAAAGCTGCGCTCGCCGCCATCTCTGATGAGGTCGTTGATGCTCTCATTGTGCACGGTACACCTGAACAATGCCGGGAACAGATCGGTCGATATTTTGACAATGGGGTAACAACTGCTGCCCTTGCCTTGCTCCCGCTCGATAAAGAACTAGATCAGCGTGAGGCCATGCGTTCACTGGCCGGTGTCTAAGGCGGCGCTGTGTTAGGCCGCTGGTTGTGACTGGTGGCGGCTCTTTCGGCGTTGTTCCATCTGGGAGCGAAGCTCATTGATGTGATGAAGGCCTGCGACGCGAGTTTCATCGTCAAGCCGAAGGCATTCGGGAAGGCTTGATGTGGGGAGCAGCATCAACTGCATTGGAGTTTTGGCGTTGTCTGTTTTCATGGAAGCAACTATGAACCAAGGGTGTCACATTGGTACGAGCCTCGGCTGTGCTCACAGAGTGTTCTAGCCGGCAACCAAGACACATGCTGCTGCGGCACCAAGGAACAACGCGCCTAGCAGTAACGGCTGTCGATCTCTGTTCACTGCGTGTTGGCGCGGGGCAGTGACGATGAGGGCGCATATCCCGCCAGTTACAGCGCCTCCGAGATGGCCTCCGATTGAGATGCCAGGGACCAGGAATGTGATCGCAAGGTTCATTAAGAGGAGACTGCCAATCTGAGTGCGCATCGGGTTGATGCCACGTTGTTGGTACGCCATTGCCGTTACGCCCATCAGCCCGAACACTGCCCCTGATGCCCCTCCATGGAGGCCGCCCGGCTGCAAGAGGAGGGCCCCGAGCGAACCCCCTGCGAGGCACGCGAGGTACAGCAGCAACATCCTCGTGCGACCGATTGAGATTTCAAGCATCCCGCCGAGTTGGTACAGGAGATACATGTTGAAGCCAAGATGAATGATTCCGAAGTGGATGAACCCGGATGAGACAATCCGGTACCACTCGCCGGCACCCTGATTGAGAAGTGAGGCATTGAGTCCGAGGTCGATCTGAAGTTGGGTCAACGAGCCATTCAACGAACGAGGATCGATCGCCGCCATCAAGAAAAAAACTCCGAGGTTGATGCCAATGAGCACCTTGGCGACGAGCACGCCTTGAGACGCTTGCCAATATTTGACTCTCGTCGCAGCGCTCGGTGTGCTCGCCTTTCTACAAGAAGGACACAAGCTGCCGACTGAACCTCTCACCAGGCATTCGCTGCAAGCCGCAGAACCACAACGTGTGCAGTGTCGGCCGGCAGGGCGATCGGGATGCCGGACACACCTCGACAGGTCGCTGTCGGATGCCGATGGGGCCGGTGGGGGTGGAGGAAGGTCGCTCACGTTTGCAGACGCACTAACTGCCCAGAGGCACCGTTCGGCGCAGAAGCTGACGGGGGTCGCATCTCGCGTCCGTCATTTGTATCGCAGGACTGGAGTGCCATCAAGCAAAACGCCGCCGTCAGACCAAGCGCCCACCGTCCCAATGGCACCCTCCCGTTCATATGTTCAGGCTACCGCTAGCCTCAGAGCCGTGTTTGACGTAGGCAACAACTCCAGCGAAGCACCCCTCGTGATTATGACGGTTCACGCCCACCCCGATGACGAGGCGTCAAAAGGCGCACCGACGCTCGCGAAGTACGTCTCTGAGGGCTGTAGAACGGTGTTGGTGTGCTGTACCGGGGGAGAAGAGGGCGACCTTCAGAACCCCGCTCTGCGAGAACCAGGAGAGTTGTTCGAAGGCCTTGATGAGGCTGAGACAAAATTACGGCTCGCTGAAGTGCGGCCAAAAGAACTTGAGGCATCGGCTGCGGTTATTGGATTCTCTGAAGTGGTGATGCTCGGTTATCGCGATTCGGGAATGGCCGAAAGTCCGTCCAACGAGCACCCAGACTGCTTCCACATGGCCGATCTTGATGAAGCAGTCGGGCGACTTGTGAAAGAAATCCGTCGCACAAAACCTGATGTGCTCATCACGTACTCTGATGATCAGGCTGGCTATCCACACCCTGATCATCTAAAGGTCCATGATGTGAGCGTGCTCGCCTTTGAGCGAGCTGCTGACCCTGATGCGTATCCACACTGCGGTCCAGCGCATTCAATTTCAAAGTTGTATTACTCCGCTTGGTCGGTTGAACGTATGAAGCGAGTTCATGAGGCGTTGCTCGAGAAGCACGGAGAATCACCGTTTGACGAGAAATGGTTTGCTCGCCCCAGCCAAGACGACCGAATCACAACCCGGGTCGACGTTTCTGAGTTCATGTGGGCTCGAACAGGAGCATTGCGGGCCCACGCAACACAGGTTGATCCTGCCGCGTTGTTTTGGTTCGGCCTAGACGATGAAGAGCTCGCTCGCGTGTACCCCACCGAAGACTGGATTCTGGCTCAGAGCAGATGCGGCCCAATCACGCCCGATGAAACATCTCTCTTCGATGGATTACTGCAGCAGGCAAATTAACGACGGGAGTCGAGATGTCGTCAACAGTTCAATATCGAGTACAAATCTCAAAGGGCAATGAACGAGTAAGTGGGCCAGACGGTGCTGATCTTGTCATTACCGTCCCAATCAAGGTTGCCAACGACGTTGACTTTGACCCAACTGTCGCCTTTATGAGAGGACAACTGAAAGCAGTGGGGAGCACCGGCGCGCTATTTGAGGAACTGTCCTCTGGTGAAGCGGTGGCAACGATCAAGGAACTTGTCGAGAGCGAGAGCTAAGACCGCATCGCTGAGCGAAGCTCACGGTAACCAATGAGGTGAACATTGGCCGTCTCAAGTACCTCACGGACCTGAGGTTCAAGCAAGAACTGATGATCATCGATCCAGCCGGCCGCATCAGCGGTGAGCGCTCGAACCTCGGGAGTGTCAAGCGCCGGCTGTAGGTGAAGTTCAGTTACTCCTGGAGAGAGTTGCTCAATTGCCTCGAGCACCCGCTGGCGAGAGCCTGCTCTCCAGTCATGGTCGAAAAAGTCTGGGAAAAGTACTCCCTCGTCGGCCGCAAGAGTCCTAAATGGAAAGCCAGCTTCGGATGCGCTCACCGTTGACGGCAAGCGGATGGGCAACTGGAACTCGACAGCGACGTCAAGGTAGGCATCAAAAAATTCAGGCCGCAACGTAATTGCCGAGAGATGAGGAGCAAGGTGAGTGACG
>JAPOIQ010000023.1 GCA_029978815.1 bacterium | reverse complement strand
CTGCAGTGGTCGACGAGCATCGGCCATGGATCAACCCTTTCGTGACCGATGACGGCCGAATGTTGCTGTCAATTCACTCGTTTGTCGTGACTGATGGAGCGACAACTGTTGTTGTTGACACCTGTGTGGGCGCGCATGGTGATCGACCGCTTCCTCAAGATCCCCACCTTCCAGATCTACTTGAGGATGTGATTCCTGGGGGTCTGGGTGCCGTTGACGTAGTGGTTTGCACGCATCTTCATTTTGATCATGTCGGGTGGAACACCTCTCGAGATGCGGAGAGCGGTGAGCTCATTCCGACATTTAGAAATGCGGAGTATCTCGTGAGCCGGGAAGAACTTGAGACATTTTCAGACCATGACCACTCGGGAATAGCGCAGGTGTCGGTTGACCCGCTGGTCGCCGCCGGCTGTCTACGCGCTGTTGAGTCAGATCATCAGGTGACGAACAACATTTCACTCGTGTCGTCGAAGGGTCACTCCCCGGGTCACGTTTCGGTTCGTATTTCCTCGAATGGCGAACACGCCCTGATTACCGGAGACGTTGTTCATAGTCCGCTCCAGTTCCTTCTGCCTGAGATCACCGCAGATCGTTTTGACGCAAATATCGACGAGGCGATCTCGACTCGTCGCAGCATGATCGAAACATTCTCTGATGGCCGCACATTGATCCTTGGCACTCATTTTCCTCCGCCTACAGCGGGTCGACTCGCTCGATCCGCTGATGGCTCCATCACCTACACCCCGCACCCAGAAAGTTCACTATGAGCTCACCACTTGTCATTCGAAGCGACGCTGATGGCGTTTCAACCCTGACGTTAAATCGGCCCGACAAACTCAATGCACTTAATCCAGCTGTCTTTATTGAATTGCGCCAACATCTTGCTGATATTGGCGAAGATGAGACGGTGAAATGTGTGGTGCTCACCGGGGCGGGACGAGCATTTTGTGCAGGTCATGACCTTGAGGCCATCGCCAGCCACGAACGAGCTCCGAGTAAGCACTTTGAGCCGGAGACCGTTGATGCCCTCGAACAGTTGCCGCAACCGACGATCGCGCGTTTGCACGGGCATTGCTACACCGGCGGGCTTGAACTTGCGCTTGCCTGCGATTTGCTTATCGCGGATGAGACCGCTCGACTTGGAGACACGCACGGTCAGTGGGGTCTTGTACCGATCTGGGGGATGTCTATCCGCTTACCAGAGCGTGTCGGAGTGTCGACTGCGAAAGAGTTGATGTTTACGAGTCGACGAATCGGTGGTCGTGAAGCCGCAGCGATCGGTCTTGTCGACCGATGCGTACCTGAAGGTGAACTCGATGGCACGGTCTCAGTGTTGGCCGCAGAGATTGTTGCGAACTCCGCTGGTACAAACCGCATCGTCAAGCGGCTTATTGCCGATCACTCCGAGCGAACCCGTCGCGCTGCGCTCCTTCACGAGCGCGAGATGCCGCACGGGCGGCCTGACGACATGGCCGAACGAATGCGAAGCGGTGGTCGATGAGCACAGGAGTTGACCCAACCGCAGCACTCGCTGATTTTCCCGGTCGCGCCGAACTTGAAGAATTGCTGCTCTCGCTTCTGCCGGCGGGATGGATTGAGGCCGTTCGCTCATCGGAGGACGACGCGGTTCAACAACTCAAACGCGATCTCAACAACCCATCTGTCGTCGCACAACTCGGTGAGGCAGGCTGGATAGCGCCGCACTACGACGTCAGCCACGGTGGCCGGGGTCTGTCACTCGATGAGGCTCGCGACGCGTTAACGCTGCTCTCGGTATGGGAGGTACCTCATGTTCCGAGGGGATCCGGTTTGCCGCTCGCAGCCCCGACAATTCATCAATGGTCGTCCGACGAGACGAAGCGGCGTCTCCTTCCACCGCTGCTCTCCGGGAAGGAACGATGGTGCCAACTCTTTTCTGAGCCTGGTGCCGGTTCAGATATGGCGTCGCTTGCAACGACAGCAGTCCGAGACGGCGATGAGTGGGTGGTCAACGGTCAGAAAGTCTGGACAACCTTCGGCCATGAGGCCGAACGGGCAATGTTGATCGCACGCACTGACCCCAATGCGCCGAAGCATACGGGAATTACCTATTTCGGTCTTGACATGCGAGCTCCTGGCGTTGAGGTTCGACAACTCGTCAATATCGCTGGACAAGTTGAGTTCAACGAGGTGTTCCTCACCGATGTTCGCGTCGCCGATATCGATCGAATCTCGCCAATAGGTGAGGGCTGGAAGGCAGCCATGACGACGCTCGGCGCGGAACGTCACGCGCTATCGGGCGTTCGAAAGAAGCGTAAATCGAGTGATGAGATCCTTGGCGGAAAACCTTTCGCTGAGGTGCTCGCAATGGCTCAATCCCGCGGGCTAACTAACGATGCGAACGTTCGTCAGCAATTGATGGTTGCGTTCACATCTGATCGGCTGCTCTCATGGACCGCGCAACGAGCGCGAGATCGAGCGCGTGCTGGCCAACAAGTCGGTCCTGAGGGGTCGGTGACAAAAATTGCGAAGGCGGCGGCAAACCAACGGTTGCAGGAGCTCGCGATCGGATTATTGGGTGCTGACGCGTCTGCTTGGCCGGCAGAGGCCGATGATGCGGCTGAGTGGATTGTGCAGTTTCTTCGAACGAGAGCAAACTCAATTGAGGGCGGCACGAGCGAGATTCAACGGAATATTGTCGGCGAGCGAGTTCTTGGGCTCCCACGTGAACCAGACCCGTTCTCTGGTGCGGCCTGGCGCGACATTCCTCGCAGTTAATGGGTTTATGCCGATCGTCAGCGTCCGATACGGAAGCTGGTCAGGCGGTTACCTTCGTGTTGATCTTCACTCTTGTGCCGTGGCAGGTTTGCTTTTGGGCGTTCTGCCACTAGATAACTCAGGGTGAGTCGTCGAACGAAAATTGTGGCCACGATTGGTCCGGCATGCGATTCGGTATCGGCTATGTCAGATCTTCTTTCTGCTGGGGTAGACGTATTTCGTCTCAATCTGTCGCATGGTGAGATCGGCGGGCACCTTGAGCGTCTTGAGAGAATTCGCAAAGCCTCGAAGTTGACCGGTTACGAAGTTGCGGTTCTGGCTTACCTGCCTGGTCCGAAGATTCGCGTCGAAGCATTTCCTGATGGCGGCGTCGAGATGGTGCCGGGGGAGATCATCTCTCTCATCGAGTCGAATCGTTGCAGCACCGAGGCCGAAATTTGTGTCGATGTGAAGGGTCTCTTTTCGGGGCTGAGCGAAGGTGACCAGGTCGTATTGGGAGATGGTCACATCATGTTGGAAGTCGCCAGCGTTTCGGCGAAGGCTGTTTCGGCAAAGGTCATTAACGGAGGCCGCATCCAAGGATCACCGGGCGTACACGTGCCGTCCGAGCGATTGTCAGCATCAACTCCGACGGCAGAAGATCTTGTCTATGCCGAGCAAATGGCGGCTGCCGGTGTTGAGTTCATCGCCGTGTCGTTTGTGCGGAGGGCCGGTGACATCGCTGAGGTTCGAGAAGTGGTCAAAAACCGAGCACAACTCATTGCAAAAATTGAAACCAATGCTGCACTTGGTGACCTCAGTGGCATCATCAACGCATCAGACGGGGTGATGGTCGCAAGAGGTGATCTCGGCATCGATTGCCCTCTCGAAGAGGTCCCGCACCTCCAGAAGATGATCATCCGAGAGTGCGTCGAGCGTGGGGTGCCCGTCATCACCGCCACTCAGATGCTTGAGTCAATGATTTCGGCTTCGGTTCCAACGCGCGCTGAGGTGAGCGACGTCGCGAACGCTGTATTTGATGGAACCGATGCGGTGATGCTCTCAGGTGAGACAGCCGTTGGTGAGCACCCGGTAGAAGTCGTGGAGACGATGTCACGGATTGCAGAGCGGGCAGAACGTCAGGCGAGTTATCGCGGTTGGGCATCTCGGCTCGGACGACATCAGCGTGGCGATTGGACATCGGTTGAAGATCGGATCACCGCTGCGCTCGGAAATGCGGCGAGCCAGGCGGCAAGAGATATTGGCGCTACTGCGATTCTGTGTTGCACGCAATCTGGTCGGACTGCACGAGCGATGGCACGTTTTCGGCCCGAGGCGGCGTTGATCGGGCTTTCCCCCGACGAGCAGGTGGTTCGGTCGTTGAGATTGTCATGGGGTGTTGATTCGATGTCTGTTGACGTCTACGAATCAACTGACGAGATGGTGTGGTACGCCGTCGAGAAAGCAGTGCAGGAAGGACGTGTCCAACACGGTGACACGGTGCTCGTTCTTGCAGGCGCGCCTGGAGAACGGTCGGTTGCGGCTGCAGATGTGCTGAGGGTGGTTCAGGTTGCATGATGAGTTCTCGTGGCGTTTGGTTTACGCGCTCGGGTCCGCAGGGCGCGCCGCCGATGGTGATGGTGCATGGGTCCCTTGATCGTTCAACTGGGTTAAGTCGCCTGGCTCGTCGATTTGACGACCGCTTTGAAGTGCTACGGCTTGACCGTCGTGGTTACGGCAAATCTGGCGATCACGAAGGGCCATTTACCGTCGCTGGAAACGTTGATGATGTGGTCGATCTTGTTGAGCAACAATTTCCAGTCGGCCCGCTTGTTCTGGTCGGCCACAGCTTTGGTGGAAACGTTGTTCTTGCTGCCTCGCGCCTCCTTGGCGAGCGAGTCTCGAGAATCGCAATCTACGAAATGCCAATGTCGTGGCAGCCGTGGTGGGGTGGAAACTCGTCTAAAGGATTCCCTGAGCAGACCCCAGAAGATTCGGCTGAAGCGTTTATGCGGCGGCTTGTCGGCAATGGCGTCTGGGAGCGTTTGCCCGAACGGACACGGCTTGCCCGAAGGGCAGAGGGTCGCGTTTTGGTCGGTGAATTAAGCGATTTGCGAAATGGGCCGCCTTGGCAGCCGGCTGATGTCGTTGCGCCAGTGTTGGCGATGTCTGGTTCTCGAGCCGCAGACCATCATCGACGCGCAATCCAATTTCTTGAAGAGACCTTGCCGGACTGTCGATCGATTGAAATAGAGGGAGCTGGTCACGGGGGGCCGAATTCACACCCTGAGCAGGTCGCTGAAGCTATTCAGGCATTTATCGACCAACCGGCCGCCGTCGGTCGATCGTAAGCGCTACTAGGGCAACGCCTAGCGCGGACGCGCTGACGAAAACTGTTCCGAGTACTCCAAAACGCTCGTAGCACTGTCCTGAGAGGACGATGAGGCTTGCCCGGGTGATTGTGCCGAGCGCGTTACCGACCGCGAGAGCAGTGCCGCGTGCCTCAGGTGCGGCCTCGCTCATGAGTGACAGTGATGAAACGAACCCGTATTCGAAGCCGACGACGAGAACGAGAAGCCCGATGAGCGCAATTGCGACCGAGCTCCCCGACAGGGCGATGATGAGCAGGCCAACGCCCAGCACGAGACCTCCGATTGCGACTGACCTTCTGATGCCAAGTCGGTCGGCGATGAGCGCCACTGACGACGATGATGCAAGTTCGGCAGCTCCAATTCCGGTGGCGATCGCGCCAAGTCCTGCGACGCTGAGGCCGTAGTCGTCCGAGAGCCATGCGCCGGTGACGACGAAAATGCTGATTCCTGCCCCTGCAACACCCGCGGATGCGATCAGTGGGGGCCACGCATTGCGCGGGAGACCCCCGAACATTGGTGCTGATGATGTGCTGTCGTGAGGTTCTGGTGTCGGCAACGATCGAAGCGTCACAATCGCCGCAGCCCCAGTGAGCAGCGCAAGAGCGATATATGCCGAGCGCCATCCATACCGGTCAATGAGGAACGCGAGGATCGGTGCACCAACGAGCAGGGAGAGAGCCCACGACGTTTCGAAAATGCCGATTGCTCGCCCTCGTGATGAATACGAGACTCGATCGCCGATGAACGCAAGACCGGCGACGGTCAAATTGCTTACACCGATGATGAGAACGACCATGGCAACGCCGAAGGTGATGATTGACCCGCCGAGAGCGATGACCGATGACATGGTGACGAGTAACAGTGAGATCACGAACACGAGCCGATGGCGGCCGCGGTCGAGAGTTTTGCCAACGAGTGGGGTGGTGAGGCCACCAAGTTCTGCGAGGCCGAGAATTCCGGTAATTGTCCCGGTGGTGGTTGAAAATGCCCGTTCCAGCGTCGGGAGAAATACGGTCACCCAACGAAGGGCAAGATTTGATGTCGATTTGGACGCCGTGAGAGCGACGAGTTGCTGTGTGTCGGCGCGCCCGCTGTCACGGTGCACCGATGAAGAAGGGGCGGTGGACACTTAGTTGTCGATCGTGACGGGAAGTTCGACCTCGAACCCGACAAACGAGCACGTCGCACTCTGCCGATCGGCATCGCTGATGGCGACGGTGATGTCATCAACACATTGATCTAGGGAGGTTCTCTGCGAATACACAAAGATTGCTAGGCCGCCAAGTACGACCACTAAAACAACTTTTTGGACAATTGTTTTCATCAACCATGCGCTGAGGACGCCAAGCGCAATGAACACAACGGTGACAATTGTCCCAATCGTTTTTGCATCGTTGGTATCGAGAGCGAATGGAATCGCGTTCATGCCGACACGTTACGGCACTTGGGCTCTACCTTTGTGGCATGGCAGATGATCCAACAATGCAACCGATAGGTCTTTCGACTCAACCCCCTTCAACCGTGATTCCTGAATCTGCTCCGGAGCTTCGCCACGAGCTCTCTCAAGCGCTTGCCGCTCCGATGGAAGACCGTGTTGCGGCGGTCTCGTCATTCGTCGCACGTCACCCGCGTAATCTACACGGTTGGGCCGCTCTCGCCGATTGTGTGGATGAGCAGATGTGGAAGTACTCGGCCGCCCGTGTCGGGTACCACCGGGGCCTTGATGCGCTGAGAGCAAATGGGTGGCGCGGGTCTGGCTACGTCAGTTGGACGGCGGAGTCGAATCGGGGATTCCTTCGATGCCTCCTCGCCCTTCAGAACGCAGCTGCGGAAATTGGCGAGGACGACGAGGCTGAGCGTTGCGCGCTGTTTCTGCTGCAACTTGACCCGAAAGGTGTGCCGGCAGAGTTTGGTGCGATCGCTTCGTGAATATGTTGGATGAGGACTGCGTTGCGGCTGTTCTCATTGGAGGAGCCTCGCGCCGTATGGGCGTCGATAAAGCCACTCTTGACATTGGTGGCGTCGCCTTAGGACGAGTCGTTGCGGAAGCCCTCGGAGTGAATGACGGTCGAATGGTGATTGCTTGCGGCGGAACAGCTGAGACCGCAGGTGCCTTGGGGCTTGCGCACCTTGCCGATGATCGACCTGGGGAGGGACCACTGGTGGCAACTGCCTCAGTTCTGCGCGCATTCGCTGGCCGAGACGTCATCATCGCTGCATGCGACCTCGGAGGATTAGACCGGTCGACCGTGAAGCGATTCGAACAACCTGGCCTCCTCGGTGATCATGACGTTGCGGTTGCTGTTGTGGAGCATCGCCAGCCGTCGCTTGCGAGATGGGCGAGTTCTGCATTGCCTTTCATCGACGAGATGATCGCCGGTGGGGGACGTTCCTTGCACGGGGCGCTCGATCATCTGCGGGTCGTTGACGTTGAAGTGGAGCCATCGGTGTTAGTGAACTTGAACACCCCGGCAGACTTTGAGGCCTGGCAAAGGTTGTAACCCGCTTAGGCGACTCTGTGTTCAGGGGTCGCTAGCCTTCCGAGCGATGATTTCTGAAGTAACGACCGCCGAGTTGCGCGACGCGCTTGCCAATGGGGCACGGTTAATCGATGTCCGAGAGGCAGACGAATATGCGGAGGTGCATATTGCAGGCTCCGAACTTATGCCGTTATCAGCCCTTGCTGACACTGTCGGCTCGATTGGTTCCGGCCCGGTTTTCGTCATTTGTAAATCGGGCGGCCGCAGCGCAATGGCTTGCGAGTTCATGTCGTCCCTTGGCATTGATGCAACGAATGTTGCGGGTGGAATGATGGCTTGGCTTCATTCGGGGTTTGATGCGGAATTCGCGCAGTGAGTAGCGGCGAAGACGTCGAGTTCACGTGGGTTGATTCAACGTCGTCATTTTCATCGATTGTCGACGAACTGCTGACATGCGATCGCTACGCAATCGACACTGAGTTCCACCGCGAGCGCACCTATTTTCCTGCTCTCGCATTAGTGCAGCTCGGATGGGGGGCCGGCAAGATTGCTCTCGTTGACCCACCTGTTGTTGATCTCTCGCCTCTGAAGTCTCTTTTTGAGTCTGAGGTTGAGGCGGTATTCCATGCTGCGCAACAAGATCTTGATGTGCTCACTCACGCGGTCGGATCAATTCCGCAGAAGATGTTCGATACCCAGATTGCCGGGGGATTCGTTGGCTATGGAACGCCATCGCTCGCATCCCTAGTGAATTCCGAGTTGAAGATTTCCCTCGCGAAAGGTGATCGTTTAACTGACTGGTTGCGTCGCCCGCTCACCGATGCCCAACAGCGCTATGCCGCTATTGACGTCGCCTATCTCATTGAGATTCAGGATCGCTTGATGGCAAAGCTCGAAGCGGTTGGTCGTACCGAGTGGGTGCTTGAGGCATGTGAAGAACTTCGCCGAAGAGGGCAGTCGCCGGTGCGGCCCGAAGACGCCTGGTTGCGACTCAAGGATGCCCGCGGTTTGAAGGGTAAGGGTCGAGCCGTTGCCCAGGCGGTTGCGCAGTGGCGTGAACAGCGAGCGATGAAACTCGATATCCCCGTTCGCCAGGTTCTTCCTGATCTCGCGATGCTCGTGATCGCCCCGCGTCAGCCAAAAAACGAGACTGAACTCTCTCAAGCGAGGGGTGTTGATGGCCGTGCCCAGCGTGGGTCAACTGCGAGCGAGATTTTGGCGGCGGTTGCGAAGGGCCTTGCGGGTCCTATTCCAGAGGTGCCGAGCGGTGGAGACGACATCGAGCGGGATTTGCGTCCTGCAGTCACGCTGATTTCCGCCTGGGTTTCGCAGGTCGCGAAGACGGAAGGTGTTGACACTGCGATGCTTGCCACGCGTGCAGACCTGATTGCGTTGCTCTCCGGTGAACCGGGGGCTCGTTTGGCCTCTGGATGGCGGGCGGAACTGCTCGGAGACGACATTCGTGCATTAGTGAGCGGAAATGCATCGCTCACATTCGCTCCTTCAGAAAATTCTCATCCCGCTGGTCTGCGTCTCTTGCGTTCAGATCAGATACAGTAGGAAATCGCAGCGGTTCGCCCTGCTCGTATCCGTACAACGACTGACTTGGGAGCCCTACTGTGAAGAAGGGTCGACATCGTCGCTTTGAAGAAGCGCGAAAATTAAAGCAGGCTGGCCCCGGAGCCTTTGATCTGGGTTTTGGTGAGCGTAATCGTTCAGACTCAGACGAGGACGACGAGTATGCCGCGCTTGCCGAAAAGTATGGCGTCACGTTTGATGACGACGACGATGACGAATACTGACGCTCTCGCCTAGAGGTCCTTACCGCGCACAACTGGATGCGGAAGTGGAGTCCATGTTGCGCGCTCGAGTTCTGAAACCATGAGTGCGTAGATGTCTTCGCCGATGAGTTCGACGATTTCGTCCCGCAGCGATTTGTAGACGGGTTGTCGGTCAGAGAACGCCTCGGGAGCTTCGGTGCACCACCAATGGAACTCGGAGCCGCCATCGCCCCAGTCGCGCCGTTTCCATTCGCGCAGTTGAGAAACAACATGCCCGGTTTCGTCGGTTGCGTGCTCAAGGCGCATGGGGACCTGCCAGCAGACGTTTGGTTTCCAGTCGAGCGGTCGGGCGCCCGCTTCGAGGGCAGCAATGTGCAGAGCGCAGCCTGCGCCACCATCGAAGCCAGGACGGTTAAGGAAGATACAGGCGTCATCGACCAGGCGGGTGGTGGTGACAGGGCTGCCATCGCTATCGGGCTCGCCGGCATCGAGAAAGCCCTGTTGCACGGCTTCATCGTAAAACTGCATGTGTTCTGGCTTCACGTTG
>JAPOIQ010000136.1 GCA_029978815.1 bacterium | reverse complement strand
CGCCGCTGAAGCCCCTGCCGCTGAAGTTCCAGCTGCTGAAGAAACTCCTGAAGCCGACGCTGCGGCTGAGTCCTGAACAGATTTGAAAAGAGGCTGACAGATGTCATTCACTGCACAAGACGTAAAAGCTCTGCGCGAATCCACAGGCGCAGGAATGATGGACTGCAAGAAGGCGCTCGAGGAATCCGCTGGTGATATCGACGCTGCAAAGCAGTACCTCCGCGAAAAGGGCTTGGCAGCAAGCGCCAAGCGCGACGACCGTGAAAATAACCAGGGTCTCGTTGCTCTCGGAATCGAGGGATCAACCGCCGCAATGGTCCAGCTGAAATGTGAGACCGACTTCGTTGCGGGAAGCGAGCACTTCCTCAATGAGGCAGCGGAACTACTGAAAGCGGTTCTCGCCGGAGGCGCTGACGCAGTCGCAAGCCGCGAGACCCAGCTCGAAGAGCTCCGTATCTTGCTGAAAGAAAAGATTGAACTCGGTGACGTCGTCCACATGGTTGCGGCAGATGGCAACACCATTGGTCACTACGAGCACATTCAGGGTGGCCGCGGAGTGAATGGCGTGCTTGTTGAGATGTCGGGCGCGAGCGATGAACTTGCGCATGACATTGCAGTACACATTGCATTTGCTCGTCCGCAGTATTTGACCCGTGATGAAATTCCTGCCGATGTGGTCGCTGCGGAGCGTTCAACACTCGAGACAATCACCCGCAATGAGGGAAAGCCCGAGCAGGCGATAGAGAAGATTGTCGAAGGACGTATCGGCGGGTTCTTTAAAGATGTCTGCTTGCTTTAGCAACCATTTGCGAAAGACGACAAGCAGTCGATCCAGCAAGTGATTGGCTCCTCCGGAATCGTCCGGTTCGCTCAAGTCGAAATCGGCTGAAATACTTCAGATATGACGAACGATTCGACGACCACTCCACGATGGCGACGAATTGTTTTTAAACCCTCTGGTGAGGCGCTCGCTGGGCCTTCGGGACGAGGTCTTGATGGACCAACTCTTGACGCAACGGCGCGAGAGATCATCGACCTGCGTCAGAATCTCGGTGTAGATGTCGCCGTGGTCGTCGGAGGTGGCAACTTCTGGCGTGGGCGGACCGGCGCAATCGAGGGCATGGATGCCACCCAGAGCGACCACATCGGAATGCTCGGCACTGTGATGAATGCGCTGGCCTTGCAGGACGCTCTTGAGCGTCAAGGCCAGCCGACTCGCGTTCAGTCTGCGATTGAGATGCCGAGAATTGCGGAGGCCTATATTCGTCGCCGTGCGGTCCGCCACCTTGAGAAGGGTCGAGTCGTCATTTTTGCAGCCGGTACCGGCAACCCATTCTTCACTACCGACACGGCAGCCGCGCTGCGTGCAGCAGAGATCGAAGCTGATGCCCTGCTCAAGGGAACCCATTCCGGGGTTGACGGCGTGTACGACGCCGATCCTCGTGTTGATGATTCAGCGGTGAAATATGACGAGGTTGGCTACATGGAAGTCATGACAAAGAATTTGAAGGTCATGGATGCCACAGCGATTGCGTTCTGTCGGGATAATTCAATTCCAATCGTGGTGTTTGACATGACATCGCCAGGAGCGTTGCGTTCGATTCTCTGCGGAGAAGCCGTCGGCACCATGGTGCATGACGTCTAAGAATTTCGAACCGTTTACCGAAAGTTCCAACATTTCGTTGCTGTCCCCAATGGTGTACGGGTAGGTGGGTACGCTGGGGGAGTGATCGACGAGACAATTCTCGAGGCCATCGACAAGATGGAAAAGGCCGTGCTGCACGTGCAATCTCAGTTCGCCACTGTTCGGACCGGACGTGCATCCCCTGCACTGGTTGAACATCTGCAGGTCGAGTATTACGGCGCACATGTGCCGCTTCAGCAACTCGCATCCATTCAGGTCCCTGAAGCTCGTCAACTACTCATCAAGCCGCACGACCGTGCTTCTCTTGGCGCAGTTGAAAAGGCAATTCGCGACAGTGACCTTGGGGTGGCACCGAACAACGATGGTGTTGTCATCCGACTCAATTTTCCGGCGCTCACTGAAGAACGACGACGTGATTACGTGAAGGTCGCAAAGAACATGGCCGAAGATGGGCGAATAGCAGTGCGGAATATCCGTCGCGATGCACGTAAGACGCTTGAAGGTGCAAAAAGTGACGGCGACATCTCTGCAGATGATCTCGAACGGGCAGAAAAAGAACTCGATAAGTACACCCACGAACATGTGGACAGAATTGACCAGGGGCTTGGCCGTAAAGAGACCGAACTCCTCGAGGTGTAGGGAGGCGATGCACGATGAGTGACGACATGTGGGGCGATTCAGGATCATTATTCGACGGGCCTGACCGTCGACGTTCTGATGATGAGTCGAGTACCCAAGAGCAGCCGGCAACACCAACGTTCTCATTCGATGATGAGTCTGGCCCGTTGCCGCATTGGACTGAGGCCCCGTCTGGGGGGATACCTCGACCAAATGAGTCGACCGAGGACACCGAAGAACAACTTCCTGTTCGATCCTTTGACGATGACGACCTCGGAATTCTCGACGATGACGTACCGACCGGCCGGTCAGAGGACGATATGTGGGCAACGTTCACCGCTGAGCAGCCGGTATGGCAGCCGAGTGACTCACCAGAGCCAACCCGCGAGTCTCCGTCGCTCGGTACGTTTGATGAGCCGGCCTCGGCTCCTCGTCCGGCTTCTACTGAGCAGAACCGGATCGTCATTGGTACAGATCCTTCCGGAATGAACCGGCCAATGTCAGAAGCCCAAGCTGCGGTGCGAGAGGATTCGGGCGGCACCCGCCGTCGGCCATCAGCCAAGTTGAAATCGGGGGCTCCTCGCCCCGGTGCGCCAGTATCAAGTGGACGAGATATGACTGTTGCGACCGCAGTCGGCATTCTGCTCGTTGCGATCTTCGTAGGGACGCTCGTCTACCGACCGTGGGCGGTTCTCGTTCTCGTTGCGGTTGTCCTCGGTCTTGCTGCGGTCGAGTTCTACGACAAGGTGACAGAGAAGGGATACCGGCCAGCGGTCGTGCCAGGAATCGTGGCCTGCGTGGTCGCTCCGCTCGCTGCCTATTGGCAAGGCGATGGAGCCTTACCGCTTGTCATCGTCTTCGCATTTATCGCAACCGCAGGCACCTACATCGGCGCTCGCTCTGTTGATATTGGCCCGCTGCCGAATGTGTCGATCACCACATTGCCAATTGTGTGGATCGGTCTCGCAGGAGCGTATGCGGGTCTAATTCTTCGCTTCTCGACCACGGGCGAGGTGCTCCGAGCAGATAATGGGACCGACACGCTCTTCATGCTTGCATTGGCCGTTGTTGCCAACGATGTTGGTGCCCTGTTCGTCGGCGCCGCCGCCGGGCGAACTCCGCTTCGCTCCTGGATCTCTCCGGGCAAGACAGTCGAAGGATTCATCGGTGGAGCGCTGCTCACCATCGTGGTGCTCATCGTTGCGGGAATTGGCGGCTGGAACACCACATGGAACAGCACAGGAGACCTTCTGCTGCTTGCAATCGTGGTGTCAATTTTCGCCCCGATGGGCGACCTCGTCGAGTCGATGTTTAAGAGGAACCTCGGGGTGAAAGATTTCGGTTCCCTTGTGAAAGGCCACGGCGGGGTTCTCGACAGATTTGATGGGTTCTTACTGACCCTGCCGGTCGTCTACTACTTGACTTTGATTCTTGAGCCGTGGGCCGGCTGACGAGCACCTAACGACTTATGGCTCCCATTCGGGTTGCAATTGCGGGCTCGACGGGGTCGATTGGCCGACAAACATTGGAGGTCATCTCAGCTGACCCCAACCGTTACGTCGTTGTTGGGCTTTCAGCTGGGAGCTCAGCCGAACTCGTCATTGAACAGGCGCTCAGATTTCGACCATCGGTTGTAGCGATGAGCGACGAGGCCGCTCGGGCAACAGTTCGTGACGCGCTTGCGGGCATCAGCGAAATTGATGTCGTTTCTGACGCCACCGATATGTGTGGTCTTGCTGATGTGGTGATCAACGGAGTTGTGGGTTTCGCTGGTCTACAGGTGACAATGGAGACACTGAAGAACGGTCGCCGGCTTGGTCTCGCAAATAAAGAAAGCCTCATTGCAGCTGGCCCGGTGGTGAAGCCACTTCGCAATGTTGAAGGAGCCGAACTCATTCCCGTTGACTCAGAGCATTGTGCTCTTCACCAGTGCCTCCGATCGTCAAACGACGTATCGCGTGAGGTCGCTCGGTTGGTGCTCACTGCGAGTGGTGGTCCGTTTCGCGGGCGTTCCTTCAGTGATCTCGAGAGTGTGAGTGTTGATGAAGCATTACGACACCCGACGTGGTCGATGGGGCCGAAGATCACTATCGACTCGTCGACATTGATGAATAAGGGCCTTGAGGTGATTGAGGCACATGAGCTCTTCGGCACCGAATTCGACGACATTGACGTCGTTGTTCACCCCCAGTCGGTGGTGCATTCGATGGTGGAGTTCACCGACGGTTCAACAATCGCTCAACTCTCGATGCCAGATATGCGGTTGCCGATTGGCTACGCACTTGCATGGCCTGATCGCTTAAGCACTCCATTTGGCGGCATTGATTGGAGCCAACTCGCTCAACTGAACTTTGAGCCCCCAGACCGCAGTGCGTTTAGGTGTCTAGATCTTGCATATGAAGCGGGTCGCGCCGGTGGACCGTGGTGGCCGTTCCCGCTCCCGCCGCGGCTCCTGCAGCGGCCGAGACCACCTGTGTCTCCGCGGTGGCGGGGGTTACGGTTGTGGCCGCAGTCTGGGGGGCGATTCCCCGGGCGGCGTCGGCGAGCGCGG
>JAPOIQ010000032.1 GCA_029978815.1 bacterium | reverse complement strand
GTTCTCGCTGCTTGCGTGAGGCAGGGCGCTAGCGCGTCGACCGGAGCGCCGAGCAGCTCATCCCAACTCACGCCGGCCCCAATGCGCAGGAGCCGCTGGTCGTGGTCAATTTCGATGATTGACAGTTCGGCCACCTCTTTGAGGCTGACGACCAACTCGTCTGGTCCTATGCGTTGCGAGCCGTGATTGAGCGCCACCATCAGGTCGGTACCTCCGGCTAGCAGTACCGTCTTTGGCTCATTGCGCAACAACGCCGTGAGTTGTTCGATCGATTGAGGATGCGCAATTGGCACGCAAGAGAGTGTAGAAGGCACAGTGCAAAGGACGGGATTTCTGCGTGTCATCTCCATTGATTGGGCGATTGTTCATGCCAAACTCAACTTTGATGACATGGCCTGCGATCTCTGACCTCATTCCAGTTGTCGTCTTCGTTGGCATTGCAGCGTGCATCTACATGATTGCCGGCTTCGGCTTCGCACTATTTGCCGTGCCGTCAATCAGCCTTTTCATGCCCGTTACCGAGGCGGTGTCGCTGCTTACATTGCTTGGACTCACCAGCGTGCTCCGCCAGACGTTCGCACTTCGAGAGCATATTGACCGACCTAGCGCTATCCGATTCTCGCTGTGGGCCGTTGCGGGAATGCCCGTGGGTTACTGGATAGTCAACATCATTTCGGACCAAGCCCTGCGAATTTTCCTCGGCGTGAGCACCATCATTGCGACTGTTGTGCTACTTCGTCGTTCAGAGAACCACACATCTCACCCTGCCGTCGAGAACTCATTTGCGTTTGCGTCTGGTGTTCTCAACGTGTCGATTGGCACAAATGGATCTCCACTCGTGTTTGCGCTCCAGGGTCGACGTCTCACCCCAAACCAGTTCCGTGCGACGATCGCCGTCATTTTTGCGATCAGCGCCGTCGTGACCAGCACAATCTTTGCCCTCGATGGCAGATACACGAGCCGTATTCTTCTCCTCGCGGTGTGTGCGCTGCCCTCGTGGTTGATCGGGACCCTCACCGGTCGAAATGTGGCAGACAAGATCGATCAACAGCAATTTCGTTCGGTCGTTCTAGTGCTTCTCGCGATCACCGGCATTTCCACTCTCGTGTTCGCACTGTGACACGCTGCAAATATCGGGTGCAAGGTCTTGCAGGTGACGAAGGTCACAAAGTACATTGCAGTCACCACCGCAAGCCAGAAGACGGTGGTAACCGGGTGTAGGTCTGGCAAAAAAAAAGGGGGGGTTGTGTCATCGTCTGCGGTCTCTGACTCTCGCCCATTGCTATCGGTGAGAGATCTCCGAACTCATTTCGATGTCGGCGGACACGCCGTGAAGGCCGTCGATGGCGTGTCATTCGACGTCTACGAAGGGAAAACCCTCGGCATCGTCGGTGAATCGGGGTGCGGGAAGACCGTGTTGTCTCGCTCGATCATGGGCATTACGACAGCGTCAAATGCCTCAACCTCTGGCTCGGTCAACTACGCCGGAACGGAACTCGTCGGAAAGAGCAAGCGGGCGTTGCGTGCGTTTTGGGGTGAGGAGATGGCGATGGTCTTCCAAGATCCGATGACATCACTCAACCCGGTTGTTCGAATAGGCCGACAACTCACCGAACATCTTCGTGCCCATAAGAAACTTTCAAAGTCAGAGGCAAACGAGCTCGCAGTGCAGTTACTCACGTGGGTCCGAATTCCTGAGCCAAAGGAGCGCCTCAGCAATTTCCCGCATCAGATGTCTGGAGGAATGCGCCAACGCGTATGTATTGCAATCGCTCTTGCCTGCTCGCCAAAACTGTTGTTCGCCGATGAACCAACCACGGCACTTGACGTAACGGTTCAGCACCAAATTCTGAACCTTCTTGCCCAACAACAGCAAGAGCGTCAGATGGGAATGGTGCTTGTCACTCACGATTTAGGTGTAGTTGCGACCCGAACCGATGACATCGCGGTCATGTATGCCGGCAAGATTGTGGAGAAGGCGTCAACATCTGCGCTCTTTAGCCGAATGCGTCACCCGTACACCCAGTCTCTTTTTTGGTCAATCCCCAAGACCTCAGAACCAAAGCACACCCGTTTGAGCGCAATCGTGGGCCGGCCGCCGAATCTTGCGGCGCTGCCTTCTGGGTGCTCATTTGCAGACCGTTGTCCGTATGTTCAACCGATCTGTCGAGAGGTTGAGCCGAAGTTGCAAACCATTGATTCGCATTCGTTCGCATGCCATCTCCCCGTAGGCAGCACCGAAGCAGAGGCAGCCCTCAGCGCAAACATTTCAGCGGGCCTCCCTCAGTCGGAAGGCGCTGCGGCGCGGCGTGAGGCTCAACAAGGATCGTTGACGTAATGGCAGGTTCTGGTACCGCACATCTCCGCAATGGCGATGACATCGTGATTCGGGTGGAAGACCTCACAGTCGAGTTTCCGGCGAAAGGTGGCAACTCCGTTCACGCTGTGAGCGGAATCAGTTTCGACGTTCGTCGCGGTGAGACGCTAGGCCTTGTTGGGGAATCCGGCTGCGGAAAATCCACGACGGGCAGAGCGCTTCTCCAACTTCCTGCTCCAACGGGCGGGTCAGTTCAGCTCGACGGCGAAGAATTGACTCATCTGAGCCGGTCTGAAATGACGGCCCGTCGTACCGACATTCAAATGATTTTTCAAGACCCCATCTCGTCGCTCAACCCTCGGAGGACGATCGGCAAGATCGTCGCAGAGCCGCTAGATGTGTGGGGACCTACAGCAAGTGACGAACAATGGGTACTGGTTGCGAGCATTCTCGATGCAGTGGGCATCGACCCTGAGAGTGCAAAGTACAAGCGGCCTCACGAGTATTCCGGCGGTCAATGCCAACGAATTTCAATTGCGCGAGCGCTCGTCATGGAGCCAAAGGTCATTATCTGTGATGAGCCGGTGTCAGCGCTTGATGTGTCGGTTCAGGCCCAGATTCTCAACATGCTTGAGGATCTCAAAGCGAAATACGGCCTCACCCTCGTCTTCATTGCCCACGACCTTGCTGTTGTGAAAAACATCAGCGATCGCGTGGCCGTCATGTATCTCGGCAAGATGTGTGAGATTTCTGATTCCGATGATCTCTACGCCACACCAGCACACCCGTACACACAACTACTGATGGATTCGCACCCGGAGCCAGATCCAGAAGCGATCATCGATGAAACGGTTGTGCTGGGTGGCGAGATTCCAAGTCCTATTTTCCCGCCATCAGGATGCCGTTTTCGCACACGCTGTGAGTTTGCTGACGAACGTTGTGCAAACGAAGAGCCCAAAATGGTAAAAATCTCGGACGATCACTACGTCGCCTGTCATCATCCGCTCACTGAGGTGGGGAAATGACCATTGCGCCAAGATGTAGGTTGATCGCTTGGAATAGCATGAATCGCTGTGGCACCACGCCACGACGATCCGTCGGGACACCCGATCACGTCGGACAAAACAATTATCACGGGAAATCAAATGGGGGATACTGCAATGAGACGTAAAGGTCTTTACCGCTCAGTCGCCTTCCTTGCTATCGCCGGTCTTATCGCCGGCGCATGCGGGGGGGATGACGATAGCGCACCCGCCGACACACCAGAGGAAACTTCAGAAGAGGCTGAGTCCCCTGCTGAAGAACCAGCTGAGGAACCTGCTGTTGAAGCCGGAGACGAAGCAGAAGGTGATGTCGACACAGCAATTGAAGAAGAGGAATCGGCTGTCGCGTATGGTGGCTCGATCTCTGTTGGAGTCGAAGCGGAAGCGACGGGACTTCGTCCATGGGAGGACACTTGTTCTTCGCCGTGTTACAACATGATGATTGCGGTTTTTGACAAATTGGTCGAAATGGACGTCAACGGCAACTACGTGCCTTACCTCGCAGAGAGCTTGACATCAAACGAGGATTTCACCGTTTGGACAATGACTCTCCGAAGCGATGTGACATTCCATAACGGCGTTGAACTTTCCGCTCAATCGATTTCAGATATGTTCCCAATTCAGCAAGCTGGTGCTGCGGGCTCAAGTGCAATCGCTGCAGCAAATTTGGTGTCAGTTGAGGCCACCGGTGACCTCGAGGTGACGTACACGTTGTCCGAGGGTGGCTCAGCTTTCCCGGCAACGCTCTCACGTGCACCTGTTGGAATGGTATTTGAACCAGCGGCAGCAGCTGATTCAGAGGGCTTCTCGATGGCGCCAGTTGGTACTGGTCCGTTTGTCATTGATGCACGTGACCTCGATAATGAGACCACGTTTGTCCGCAACGACGAGTATTGGGGAACCGACCCTGACGGCAATGCTCTTCCATATCTGGACTCAATTTCGTTCCGTCCAATTCCGGATGAGGGGACACGTCTCGATGCGCTGCTGTCAGGAACGGTAAATGCAATGCAGACGCTGCGTCAGGGAACCATCCGAGATGCACGAAATGCACGTGATGACGATGGCGCAGACATCACTCTTTATGAATTCCAAGGCAACAACGTCGGGGGCGGAATGTACAACGTTCTGGTTCCACCGTTCGACGATGTTCGAGTTCGTCGTGCACTCACGCATATGAACAGTCAGGAACAAGTGATTGAGGCGCTCGGAGGTACCGGTATTTCGCTTCCAGGAACTCAGTGGTTCAGCCCTGATTCACCTTGGTGGAGTGAAAAAGTCGCAGAGGCATGGCCCAAGTTTGACTTTGATGGCGGTGTGGCCATTCTCACCGAGTACGTGAATGATCCAGAACGCTCCGACGGCAAGGCCGTTGGGGAGCCGATTGACGTTGAGTTGTCATGTCCTCCTGACCCGACACTCATCGCTTCAATGCAGGTTGTTGAGCAGCTTTATACCGCTAGCGGCTTGGTCAACGTCACCATGACGAACTACGACCAGCAGACGCATATTGGTATTGCGCTTGGTGGCGAAAATGGCTTCGTCGGCAACCACCAACAGCACTGCTGGAGATGGAGCAGTGATGACGATCCATCGGTGAACCTGAATCCTGCTCTGGCGCCGCCAACTGCGGAAATTGCTGAAGCGATTGGTCTTCCAGGAGTTGTCTCACCGTTGAACTTCTCAAACTGGTTCAGTCCAACAGCATTCCAGGCAGCGGTTGCTGCAACCAAGACTGATGACTTCGCAACCCGCTACGGGCTGTACGAGTCGATCATGCTTGAGTTTGCAGATCAGGTGCCCGTTTACTACTCCGGTCACACGGCAACTGCGATCGGCGTAGAGAGCAACATTCTCGGCCTGAACAGCTGGCACGTGCCTTCTGGCGACCTCGGCATCGGATTCCCGAATGCTGAGGGACGCTGGGCAGAAGTGTTTATCGATTCATAAGTAACAACCCTGGAACTGGGAAGGAGAGCTATGGGAAAGGTCATTGCAACGAGGCTTGCACGGCTAGTGGCGACATTGCTTGCGGTCACGTTCTTGACATTTTCCATGACTGCTCTCCTTCCCGGAGACCCTGTCAACGCCATCCTCGGGGTCGACGCTGTGCGCGACCCCGAGGTCGTGGCAAAGATTCGAGCTGATCTTGGGCTCGACGACCCGTTTCTTAACCGGTACGTGAATTGGTTAGGAAATGCAGCAACCGGTGACCTTGGACAGAGTTACATCACTGACCAAGAAGTCATGACTACAATCTCTCAGCGATTACCGGTCACCGCACAACTCGCGTTTATGGCCATTCTCATGGCCGTCATCCTGGCCATACCGATCGGCATGCTTGGGGCGTACAAACAAGGCAAATGGCAAGATGCAACAACCTCCGCCGGTGTGCAGGTCGCTCTCTCGATACCAAACTTCATTATTGGTATCTTTCTGATTTGGCTGTTCTCAGTTCAACTCGGATGGCTGCCCGCCTCGAACTGGAACCGGATAACCACCGATGGTCTCGTAGAGAACTTAAAGACGGCGATTTTGCCCGCATCAGCGCTTGCGATGACTCAAATGGCAATTTTCTCTCGCCTGGTGCGTTCTGACATGATCGCAACCCTTCAGGAAGATTACATCTTGGCTGCCCGCTCAAAAGGACTTTCCGACCGGTTTATTCTCCTGCGCCACGCACTTCGTCCAAGTTCGCTGAGTTTGATGACGATCATCGGCATCAACTTTGGCGCACTTCTCGGTGGGACAGTCATTATTGAGACACTCTTCGCAATTCCCGGAGTCGGTTTCAGATTAATTAATGCGATTTACCAACGCGACATCATCGTCATTCAGGGAATCACGGTCTTCATCGCCACCGCATATGTGGTGATCAATACGATTGTCGACCTGTTGTACGCAGTAGTCGACCCGAGGATCCGTAAGGGATAGCCGTGGCGACGACCAACTCACCAACAACACCCGAGTTTCCGCGCGATCGCCTCAGCAATGTCTCGTCGGCTGTCGCTGGTGCGACCGGTGTCGCTCCCAAGAAGGCCACCTTCCGCGACATCGTTCGCGCCATGCCATCGAGGGTAAAGATGGCGTCCCTTTGGCTCGTTCTCGTAGTTTTCGGTGCGATCTATGCCAAACTCGACACGTCCTGGTTTGGTGGCGCTCTGCCCTTACAAGACCCAAATTTTCAAACAAACGGCTTCATTCGCGAGACCGGCGAGTTCGGCACCGGGCAACCGATTGAAGGAATGTCCGGAGCGCATTGGTTAGGCACTGACGCCATCGCCCGAGACACATTTGCACGTATCGTTCACGGCGGCTGGGTCTCGCTGGTCGTTGTCGTTGTCTCGGCAACGTGTGGAATTGTTATCGGCGGTTTTTTGGGTTCCCTAGTCGGCTTCGTGCGTGGACGAACTGAGACGGTAGTGATGGCAACGGTCGACGTCATCCTTGCCTTTCCCGCGCTCGTATTGCTGCTTGCTCTGGTCTCAATTTTCGAGGTTCGCAACCTATTCGTGATCAGTGCAGTGATCGGTGTTCTATCAATACCCGCCTATACAAGAGTGGCGCGAGCGAACTCGCTTGCGGTTTCTTCACGAGAATTCGTCACCGCTGCTCGTGCCATTGGGACAAAACCGCGTCGGATTCTCTTCAGAGAGGTGATTCCAAACGTGCTTCCAACTCTGCTCGCCTACACGATGGTGGCGGCTGCCTTCGTCGTTGTCGTCGAGGGCTCTCTTTCGTTTCTGGGGCTCAGTGTGCAGTTGCCGACACCGACATGGGGCAACATGATCAACCAAGCTCGACGTGATATCAAAATCAACGTCGCTCAAGTGATATGGCCTTCACTGGCGCTCACGCTTACTGTGCTCTCACTAAACCAAGTAGGCGACTTCTTCCAGCAGCGCCGAGAGGTAAGGGGTTCTAACCTTTAGAACCTCACGAAATGAGGATCAATTCATTTAGATCCTCCCAATACGAGGGCCAACTCTTTGAGGTCACTTCTGGGTCGGTGATAGCCGTGCCCGGAACGCGTGCACCGATAATCGAGAACGCCATTGCGAGCCGATGATCATCATGAGTGTCAACAGTTGTGCCTTGGAGTTCTGCGGGAGTGATCGTGAGACCATCATCGTGTTCGACGACCTTGGCCCCAAATTTGCTGAGCTCGCTGGCAAGGTCTCCGATGCGGTCACTTTCTTTGTTTCTGATGAAGCCCACGCCTCTAATTCGGGTGGTGCTCGCGGCGAAACATGCAAGGGCCGCCACCGTTGGCACCAAGTCAGAAATCTCTGACATATCGATATCAATTCCCACAAGATCACGTCCGTTCGATGTCACCGTGGTGGAGTGGGACGTGCAAACGATGTCAGCATTCATCTCGCGCAGGATGTCAATTATCTGCTTATCACCCTGAAGGGACGAGGACCCAAAGTCTTCAATGGTGACGGTTGAACCTGTTGCCGCCGCTATCGCAAGCGGATACGACGCAGAGGAGGCATCGGGTTCGATGGTGACCGAAGTCGCCGAATATTCCTGTGGAGAGATGCCGATTGAGCCTTCTGAGATGTCAGTCGACACTCCGAACAGTTCCATTACCGAAGCTGTCAAGTTCACATACGGCTGTGAAATAGGTCTTCCCTGCAACGTGATGTGCAGACCCTCTGGCAGCACGGGTCCGATCATCATGAGCGCAGAAATGAACTGGCTTGATGTGGTCGCATCAATGGTCACCGCTCCCCCACGAAGTGGGCCCTGAATACTCACCGGCAATCCACCGTCGTGATCAGCGATCTGCGCTCCTAACGACCGAAGGGCATTGAGTAAGGGGCCTATTGGACGCTGCCTCAAGCGCTCGTGTCCGTCGATAGAGATGCTGCTTCCAGCTGTCGCTGCGAGTGCTGTCAAAAAACGAGAGGTCGTGCCTGCGAGTTCGGCGTGAATCTCTCCAGATTGCAACGCTGCATCTCGGAACACCGTTGCGGTCGAACCTGAGCGGGTCACCTCGATACCAAGAGCCTGTAGGCCCGACAGCATTGCGCGGGTGTCATCACCGTCAGGGAGATTCTTCAGTGTTGAGCGTCCCTCACTGAGTGCAGCGCAGATGAGAGCGCGGTTCGCAATGCTCTTCGACCCTGGAACGCGAATTGTGGAGTGAAATGGGCGCTCCACCGGAGTGCACCACAACGTCATGTGAGGGCACTCACAGTCGGGCGGAAGCCTCGAGCGATCAGACCGCCACGGAACATGTCAACAACTCCAGAATCGACAAGGACGACAGCGACTCCACGGTTTCCTTCGGCGAGGTGAACAACTTCAAAATTGGCAATGTTGACGCCGAGCTCAGCGGCGAGGGTGAACACCTCGGCTGCGGCACCCGCACGGTCTGGAATGCGAATGCGGACC
>JAPOIQ010000191.1 GCA_029978815.1 bacterium | reverse complement strand
TCCCTTCTGCGTTGCCGGCAGCAGTTGATCGGCTCGAATCAGCTCTCGCCTGAGCGCATCGAGATCAAAGTTGAGGACTTGTCCTCCCGATAGCGTCGTTGTCGTGCGTTCACGACTTCGTTCCCTCATCGCAGTTTCTCTCATCGCTCTCGGCGCGTCAGGGTGTTCAACACTCACTGGAAGTGACCTTGCGGTTGGTGTGAACGGTCAAGGCGTCACCACGGAAGAAGCTGACGCACTTCTCGCTGAGTACTTCGCTGAGTCAGAAATTTTTGGGACTACTCCACTTGATGCAGGTGGGTTCGGCGATGCAGACCGAGCCCGACTCATTCTGAACGCCCTCGTTCGTTCGAGTGCCGTTGCGTCGCTCCTTGCCCTCTCTGGTGACGAAATCACCGACGCTGATCTTGACCTGTACTTCTCTACCGTTCCGTCCGAAAGCCCGCTTAACGAACTCAGCGATGAGATGCGTCGCCTCATTGCCACAACGAGCACCGAGGTGTTGCTGTCTGCTCTTTCACGTGTTGAACTGCCGACTGCCGAGGAACTTGAAGCGACATACAGCGAGCAGCCGAGTGCGACCGGGATGCTCTGCCTGCGACACATCCTCGTCGCAACCGAGGAAGAGGCGAACGATGTCGTTGCTTCGCTCGAAGATGGAGTTGACTTTGTCACGATCGCAACGCAAGTTTCACTCGAAGGTTCGGCCGCTCTGACCGGGGGTGCCCTCACTGGTACCGAATCAGAGTGCCTTCCAACCGCACAGTACATCTCGAATTTTGACCCTGACTTTGTTGCTGCGGCCTTCGAGGCCCCCGCGACGACGTGGTCAGAGCCGGTTAAAACTCAATTTGGATGGCACGTCATTCTCAACCGTCCTTGGGCAGAAATCGGCGATGATGTCGTCGCCGCGTATTCAAGCCCAGACGGCGCTCTCTTCTATGTCGACGCCGTGCTCAACTCAGCTGATGTCACCGTCGACTCGCGCTTTGGACGTTGGAACCCCTCGTCAGGACGCATCGTTCCGCTCGGATGACCTTGTCAACGAGTTCAACTGACCCCTCGAGTTTGCCGACTGTCACGGTCGTCGGGCTCGGCCCGGGTGACCCGTCCCTCGTGACCCAACAAACAAAAGACGCGATTGCCGCAGCGTCACTTCGCTTTCTTCGCACGGCGCGCCATCCAAGCGCGTCTCTCGTTCCTGATGCAACAACTTTCGATGAGATTTACGATGCTGCTGATCGTTTCAGCGACGTCTACGAAACGATCGCCAAACGGCTGGCTGCCGCTGCTGTCGCCCATGGCGATGTGCTCTTCGCAGTTCCCGGATCACCGCTCATTCTCGAGCGCACGGTAGAGCTCCTTCGCGAACGCGAGGACGTCCGCTGTTTGGCGCTCCCTGCTATTTCGTTTCTCGATGATCTATGGGCTCGTCTTGCGCTCGACCCTGTCGATGCGGGTGTTCGGCTCATCGATGGGCATCGATTTGCGACCGAGGCTGCCGGCGAGCGGGGGCCTCTTCTTGTCGCTCATGTGCACGCCGACTGGGTGCTTTCAGATATCCGTCACTCAATTGATGCGGGGCCGGATGACGCGGCCCAATCTGCTCTCGATGACTCCGTCGTGGTCGGGTTGTCGGGTATTGGCACAGATGATGAGCGCATCGTCAACACGACCTGGGGAATGATGGAACGCGAGATCTCCCCCGACCACCTCACGTCGCTTTACATTCCTGAACTCGCCGTGCCCGTCGGTCATGGCTACGTCAAGTTCCACGCCCTTGCTCGCACGCTTCGCGAGCAATGCCCTTGGGATATCGAACAGACGCATACCTCGCTTCTCCCGTATCTCATTGAAGAAACCTACGAAGTCGTCGATGCGATTAACGCGCTCAACGATGACCCGCGGTCAGACGAGCATCTCATCGAAGAGCTCGGCGACTTGCTCTACCAGATCGAATTCCATGCAACGATCGCTGAACAACAGGGGCGGTTCACGATTGCCGATGTGACCTCGGCAATTCACGACAAACTCGTCCGACGTCACCCTCACGTGTTCGGTGACGTTGAAGCATCTGACGCAGCGACAGTCATTAACAACTGGGAAAACATTAAACGCGACGAGCGGAGCACGAGCCGAGAAGTTCGAGCATCGGTGCTTGACGGAGTGCCGCAGTCGCTTCCTTCCCTATCTCATGCGGCCACCGTGCAGCGTAAAGCGGCCAAAGTTGGCTTTGACTGGCCCGACACAAGTGGACCCCTTGACAAGATTGCGGAGGAAACCGCCGAAACGATTGAGGCACAGGCGTCGGGTGATGAGCAAGAAATTCGCTCAGAAATCGGTGACTTGTTGTTTGCGGTGGTCAACTTGGCGCGACATCTCGGCGTCGAACCTGAGTCGGCGCTTCGCGGGGCAACCGATCGTTTTAGTGCTCGTTTCCGAGAGGTTGAGCGTCTTGCCGATGCGAGCGGCGCCTCGTTGAAGGACCTCGACCTTGCAGGCCTTGACGACCTGTGGAATACAGCAAAACGCAACTTGCAGAGCTAGCAGCACTGCGTGATCTCAGTGACCTTCAACGACATGTACGCCGTCTGAGTTCGATCAGATACGTTGGTCGACGCAGGTCATCGCACAATGAAGAAGGACAACACAATGAGTGAAATCATCCATGTTCACGGCCGTGAAATTTTGGACTCTCGCGGTAATCCGACGGTGGAGGTTGACGTCGCTCTTGCCTCGGGCGCAGTTGGGCGGGCAGCCGTTCCAAGTGGTGCATCAACGGGTGAGCACGAAGCGGTTGAGCTTCGTGATGGAGGAGATCGGTATCTCGGAAAAGGTGTGATGACGGCTGTTGACTATGTCAATACGGAGATTGCCGACTGTCTCACGGGCTGGGATCCTGTTGACCAACGGGCAATCGATCTTGAGCTTCTTGCCCTCGACGGCACCGACAACAAGGGTCGTCTTGGCGCAAATGCCATTCTCGGTACCAGTCTTGCTGTCGCGAAAGCCGCAGCAGCTGACTTGCAGGTTCCGCTGTATCGATACGTCGGAGGAGCGAATGCGCATGTGCTCCCGGTGCCGATGATGAACGTCCTGAATGGCGGCGCTCATGCCGACAACAGCGTCGACTTCCAAGAATTCATGATCATGCCGGTCGGTGCTCCGTCGTTCAGCGAGGCGCTTCGTTGGGGAACTCAGACCTACCACGTGCTGAAAGGCGTGTTGCACGATCGTGGTCTGTCAACTGCTGTCGGTGATGAGGGCGGGTTTGCACCTGACCTTGCGTCCAACGAAGAAGCGATTGTGCTGCTGCTCGAAGCGATCGAAAAGGCTGGCTATCGACCAGGTGACGACATCGCAATCGCCCTCGACCCAGCGGTCAGCGAGATTTACCGAGATGGCGCATATCACCTTGATGGCGAAGGCAAGGTGCTGTCAGCATCTGAGCTTGCTGACTATTGGGCTCGGATCGTTGCTTCGTATCCAGTTGTTTCAATTGAAGATGGCATGGCTGAAGACGACTGGGATGGCTGGTCAGCACTGACCCAAGCAGTTGGCGACAAATGTCAGCTCGTAGGTGACGACTTGTTCGTGACGAATAGCAAACGCCTGCAGATCGGGATCGACCGAAAGGTGGCGAACAGCATTTTGGTCAAGGTCAACCAGATTGGGTCGCTCACTGAAACCCTGACGACAGTCGAACTTGCCACTGCGAATTCGTATTCGTCGGTGATGAGCCATCGCAGCGGCGAAACAGAAGATGCAACGATCGCGGACCTTGCGGTTGCAACGAATTGTGGGCAGATCAAGACCGGGGCGCCATGTCGCTCTGATCGTGTAGCGAAGTACAACCAGTTGCTTCGCATCGAGTCAGAGCTTGGCGACACCGCTGCGTTCCTCGGCCG
>JAPOIQ010000030.1 GCA_029978815.1 bacterium | reverse complement strand
CAACATTCCCCGAGAAACCATGGCGTTCAAGGTCTCGTCGAGACATGCCAACAGACCGGGGGACACTCCCCGAAGAGCGCACGGCCACTGCTATCGCAGTCGCCGAACGAGGGGCCGTCCAAGCTGTCGTAACAGCGCTCGGGGTTGCAAACGGAATGGATGCCTGTGACATAGCAATATTGTGCACGAACAGGTGACGCCGTGGCGTTACGCACCGAGAAAGAATCCGCTCTGATGGACTCGCCGACCAAACGCGGCAACACTGATCGGATGACAGTGAGACGTCTTCTTACCCGCCTTGTGGTCGGAGCCCTTGCGCTCGCAGCACTCGTTGTTGGCGGAGCGTGGATCTACGCGACCTTCATCAATGATGCCCCTGAAGAATTCGGAGTTGCAGATCTCGACAACCGGCTCAGCGAAACATCAACCACCGAGAAACCTTCGACCACCGCAACGCCAGAGACAACGTTGGCAAGTGACAGCGAAGTTGTGGAGAGCCCAGCGACATCAACGACATCTCTATCCGGTGACCTTCAACAAACGTGGACCATCGTCGAAGGATCCGAGGTCGGGTACCGCGTCGCTGAAGTGCTCTTCGGAATCGACACCGAAGGTGTAGGAAGAACTGAATCGGTCACTGGTTCGATCGCTCTCGACGGAACCTCGATCGTGAGCGCAGAGTTCTCTGTTGATGTCGCATCAATGCGAAGTGACGACGGCCGACGAGATGGACAGTTCAGAGGACGGATCATGGAAACGAACAAATTTCCGACCGCTTCGTTTGCACTCACTCAACCTGTTGATCTCGGGGTGAGTGCGACTGAGGGAGCAACCGTGGCAACAACAATCTCGGGTGAACTCACGATGCATGGCGTGACGAATCCCGTGTCGTTCGACATCTCAGCAAAAGTAGAAGGTGGTCGTCTTGGGGTGATCGGATCTATTCCCGTCGTGTTCACCGACTACGACATTGTCGACCCCTCGATTAGCGGAATCAAAGTCGAGCCCGAAGGCCTCATCGAATTCGTCTTGATTTTCAGCCAGCAGTGACGTCAGAAACCATCGGCTGGCTGGCAACCCACGCCCGTTCAAGCGCTGCATAGCGACCATGTGGAAGAGCGGTGAGTTCTGCGTGCGTGCCAATTTCAACGAGCCGTCCGTCATCACAGACGACGATCCGATCAGCACGCCGAACCGTTGAGAGTCGGTGAGCAACAATGATCACGGTTCGATCAGACATCAATCGTTCGAGCGCAACCTCAACTTCTGCCTCCGTTCCCGGATCAAGATTTGATGTTGCCTCATCAAGAACGAGCACCGACGGGTCAACGAGAGCTGCCCTGCCAAGAGATACGAGTTGTCGCTCACCGGCCGATAGACGAGAACCACGCTCGCGAACGACTGTGTCTAATCCATCGGACATCAGTTCGAAACGCCTTCGGGCGCCGATTTGGTCGAGCGCAGCCCAGAGATCGTCATCGGTTGCCAACGGGTCGGCAAGGCGAAGATTGTCAGCGATCGTTCCGTTAAACAAAAACCCTTCCTGAGGCACCACGACGATCTGCGAGCGCAACGACGACAACGTTGCGTCGACGAGTTTGATACCCCCAAATGAAACTGACCCTTCGGTGGGGTCATAGAGGCGGGCAACAATTTTTGCCAACGTCGACTTTCCTGCACCGGTTGGCCCGACCAAAGCAACACGTTCACCGCTTGCAACCTCGAGGGTCGCATCAGACAACGCTGGCCGTTGAGAACCCGGGTAGGTAAACCCAACCCCGTTGACTGCGAGCGAGCCAGACTCGGGAAGGTCGACTGCACCATGGTGCTCACCGATCTCTGGTTCGGTATCAAGAATGTCGAACATCTTTTTCAGCGAGGCAGTCGCTGCTTGGACGGTGTTATACAACTGCGATAACTGCTGAACGGGTTCAAACAAACTGGCGAGCAAGAGCACGACAGCGACAACCGTCCCAACAGAGACATCGCCTCGGCTCACGAGCCAACCCCCTGCGAACACACCGAGTGCCGTCGCAAGAACACCGCAGAATTCAACGACACCGAAATACCAGGTCGATGCTTTCACGGTTCGCAAATGCGCTGCATACAAACCGCGATTCGACGCAAAGAAACGGCGGCGCTGCTCATCAACCCGACCAGATGCTTGGATCACCCGCACGCCCGCGAGGTTTTCTTGCATGGTTGACAGATTCGTTCCTACCCGCTCACGCACCTCGAGATACGCCTCATTTGATACCCGCTGAAATCTGATCGAAGCGAGAACGACCACAGGCAGCACCGCCAACGCAACCACGGTCAGCTGCCACGACATTGCAAGCAGGACAAACAACGCAACAACAAGCAAGATGCCGGCTGAGACGAACTGCAAGAGACCCCATTGCACCAGTTCGGACATCGACTCGATGTCCGCTGTCATACGCGCAACAAGTACCCCCGCCTTATGTTCGTCGAAGAATCCGAGCGACTGGCGCTGGATGTGGGCGAACAGCCTGAGCCGGAGTTCACGTAAAAACCCTTCTCCCGCACGGTTGATGAGCACGTATTGGCGGCGTGACCCGATGTACGCCAACACGACAACGAGACCAAAGCCAGCTACTGCGATTCCGAGCGCCGAACGGTCTGAGGTTCGAATGCCAGTATCGATACCAAATCGAACGAGCAGCGGGCCAGCAATCGTGGTTGACGTGGCCATTGCGACGAAGGCCACCGCGGCAAGGGTCGTGCGCCGATACGGCCGAGCGAGTCGAGCGGCGCGCCGAAGCACCTGACTCGCATCATCTCTCGTCAAGCGGTCTTTGGGGTCAACCCCCGCCCCGTGCCACATCAGTTCATCACCGTCTCAGATTGGCCGGGTTCAAGCGCAGCAAGCACTTCGCGATAACGCTGATGAGAGTCGAGCAACTCTTGGTGTTTACCGGTTGCGAGCACCTGACCTCTATCGAGCAACACCACCTTGTCCGCCATTGCAATAGTGCCGGGGCGGTGCGCAATGACAAGCGTCGTTCGCCCGTCCATCACCGTCGCCATTGCAGAACGAATTTCGTGTTCCTTCGACGGGTCGACTGCACTCGTTGCATCGTCCAAGATGAGCACACGAGGATTCGAGATAATCGCTCGGGCAATCGCAATTCTCTGACGCTGCCCACCTGAAAGTGAGTAGCCACGTTCACCAAGCACCGTGTGATAGCCGTCAGGGAGATCATCAATGAAATTTGCAGCTCCAGCGAGTTCTGCAGCGGCGCGAATGCGACCCATCTCGACATCTACATCCATTGACGGCACGGTGAATGCGATGTTGGCGGCAACGGTGTCGTGAAACAGCATCGTGTCCTCAAACACGATGCCGATCGACCGCCGCAGTTCGTCAACCCTCAACGAACGAAGGTCGACACCATCAAGTGTGATCGAACCCTGTTGTGGGTCATAGAACCGAAGCAGCAGGCGTGCGATTGTCGATTTTCCAGATCCTGTCGCACCAACGATTGCGATTGATTCTCCCGCCTCGATAACAAGGTCAAAGTCGTTCAGCACCCGTTCGCCCTCACCGTAAGCAAACTCCACATTGCTAAAACGAACCCCGCCAACTCGCCCTCCGTCAAGCCTCGGCAGGTCAATTGGTTCGAGTGGGTCGTCAATTTCGGGAGTAACTGACAGCACCTCGTGTACTCGCTCCAACGCCGCCGCCGCACGTTGACCAAAGGCAACCGTCATCCCAATTGATCGCAACGGCCAAACCAGCAAGGTGACGAAAAAGTTGAAGGCAACAAGCTCGCCGATCGTCATCGATCCGTCAATCACGCGCAGGCCACCCACCCCGAGAACTCCGACGAGTCCAACCGATGGAAGCAACTCAAGAAATGGCATGTACTTGGCGCGAATTTTTGCAGCCCGCAGCGAGACGTTACGAATGTCATCAGCCTCGGTCTGAAGGGCCTCCATCCGAACACGTTCAGCACCAAACCCCTTCACGACTCTCACACCGGCAATCGACTCTTCAACCACGGTCGATAGCTGTGCCTGCTCGGCTTGGACGGCGAGTACAGCTGGGTGAATTGCGTTTGAGAATAATTTCGCAGTCACGTTGACGAAAGGAAGCGGCAACAACGCGATGAGGGCGAGGAACGGGTCAAGGGAAATCAACACCCCTGTCACCCCAAGGATGAGAGCAACATGGGAAAGAGTGAGCGGGATCATCACCACAAACATCTGGACCTGATTGAGGTCTGATGACATGCGGCTCATCAACTGACCGGTCTGAGCGTTGTCGTGATACGCCGGGTGAAGACCGAGCACATGATCATGAATCCGTTCACGAAGCAATGTCTCGACCATGCGGCTCTCTTTGAACGCAAAGAAGCGTCGGCCGGCTGTGAGCACCCCAGTCGAAAGTCCCGCGCACGCAATACCAATCGACCACTTGAGGGCGGAGCCGTCACCGACAATTGCGCTGTCAACGGCAGATTGGGTGAGAAGCGGAACAGCGATTTTTCCGACGGTCCATGCGAGCCCGAGACCGACACCTGCAGCGAGTCCGACCCACTGCGCCCGGAGCAAGACAATCAGGTGCGACCAATTCGTCTCGCGGACTGAGCGGACGTCGTTGGTTGCATGCAGGGAATCAGTCATCAAGCATCTCTGAAATACGTTCTGCCGGGCGCCCGATGACCGTGCGAGAGCCATCTGTGAGAAGAGGGCGCTGCATGAGATCTGGGGCCGCCAGCAACACCTTTACTACGGCGTCTGGATTGCTGAGCTGTTCGACGCCTACCCCTGTGGTCGCAAGCGCTGGATCGCGCCGGACCAGATCACCTGGGGAGCCGTCCAGGGTTGCGATCAACAGTCGTATGGTGTCCGCGTCCGGCGGGTTATCGAGATAACGAATGATTTCGATGTCTCTCCCACGAGTTCGATGCGCCTCGACAACCTCTAGCGCCGCTCGAGATTTTGAGCAGCGAGGATTGTGAAACAAACGAAACTCCGACACGCCGATGACCGTATCCGACGGCTCAGCGCGATGTCGTGCGCTACACCCGTTCTGCATACTCAACACATCGCCCGACCGGCCCCGCCACCATCCACAGATACGGAGGACCATGTCGAGCGATCACGACATCAGCCCATACTCCAAGCAACCCCTCATCGGGCTTCCCAGCCACCGAGCGCTTCGAATCCTCGATGCAATGCCACTCCCCCGCGCCTGTCACGACCGGCTCACTCACGATTACGACGCACTCCGTGTGGCTGTGCTTGCAATCTCGCGACCCCTCGACAACGAGACCGTCGTCGTCGCAAGCGACAACGACGGCTATGGCGTCGGGCTCGTCGTAATACGCCGCACATTGACAAGCGCTGAATCAATCGACGCAGTTCAGCGCGTGATTTCCCAGCCAACATGGTTAAGCAAAGGCACCATCCCAATCGCTGCGATCACTGTACTGACCGTCTTACGCGAGGGGTTCGACGAGCCTCCATCCAATGTTGTTCGAGTTCTCCAACGACAACTCGAGATATCCCAAATGTCACTTGACCGCTGGTTTTGTCTCGATACGAGGCTCAGGAACGTTGATGTCGAAACGCTCGACGTTGTTCGGCATTAAGACGAAGTCCTGACGCTCTCAACCGGCGTGCAATTTCTCGGCTACTCACTTCAACTGCTCCGTCAGCAATCAGCTCATCGCGGAATTCTTCAGGAATGTCGTAGTGATCCCCCTGAAAAGCGCGTCGGTTCACTTGGTTGCGATCAGCAAACTCGATGAGTTCCTCAACAGATTCATCGCTGATGAGATGACACCAACGACGACCCTTAAACCACCAGCGCGCTTGATCGATCAGAATCACGGACGCAACGTCAATCTGCTACCAACTCTCGGGCGAGGCCCTCCTTGCGGGCCTGTTCAGCAACTGAGCGTGCCACAGTTTCGGCCACGCCCTCTTCGAATGCCCCTGGAATGACACGCTCGACAGTGGGCTCCACCACCATTGCCGCAAGAGCCTCGGCGGCGGCACGCTTCACTCCCATTGATGCGTTCGTCGCACGAACATCAAGGAGCCCACGAAAGACGCCGGGAAAGGCCAGCACATTGTTGATCTGATTTGGATAATCACTGCGGCCAGTCGCGACAACGGCCACATTTTCCGGCATCAGTTCGGGCATGATCTCAGGAACTGGGTTTGCCAGCGCGAACACAATTGCGTCATCGGACATTTTCGAAACCCACTCCGGCTCGATAACACCAGGCCCCGACAGCCCAATCAGCACATCTGCTCCTTCGATTGCCTCACGCGCCCCACCCGAAAGATTTCTTTTGTTGCCATGGTCGATAAACCACTGCTTACTCGGATGCAGCCCAGCTCGAGAAGAATCAAGAATTCCTTGGGAATCAACCCCAATAATGTCGCCGACACCGACCTCTGCCAGAAGATGCGCACACGCAACTCCCGCTGCTCCTGTGCCCACAATCGTCACAGTGAGTTCTGACAACGGGCGACCAATCACCTTCGCAGCATTCAACAATGCGGCGACGACAACAATTGCAGTCCCGTGCTGATCGTCGTGAAAAATTGGGATGTCGAGCATTTTTTGAAGACGTTCTTCAATTTCGAAACACTCAGGCGCCTTGATGTCTTCAAGGTTGATTCCACCAAAGGTCGGTGCGATCGCTGCCCCAACAGCAACAACCTCATCAACTGTTGGAGCGTTCACGCACACCGGATATGCGTCAACGCCACCAAATTGCTTGAACAGCACGGCCTTGCCCTCCATCACTGGCATTGCAGCCTCCGGACCGATATCTCCCAAACCAAGCACTGCTGTGCCGTTCGAAAGAACCGCCACTGCATTCGAACGGCCGGTAAAACGCCACACCGACGATGGCTCCTCTGCGATCTGGGTTGACACCCGGCCAACCCCCGGCGTGTACGCCATTGCGAGTTCGTCAGGTCCCTGAATAGCGGTTCGAGGTGACACCACTATTTTTCCACCGACATGCAGATCAAAGGTCGTGTCTGATGAACACACGCTGTCAACGCCACTCAACCCACCCAACACATCGAGCACTTGTTGCTGCTGTTGAACTCCCGAACACGCAACGAAGGCTTCAAGCCCACCGTTGATTGGTGCCGTGGAACGGACTTCTGCGCCCAGCTCAGCGACTGCTGCTGAGATCTGCGCTGCGTCAATGGCATCGCCAGTAATCACGAGTGACAATGCGTAGCCGGTGGTTGGTCGTGTTCGCCGGGGCGACGCTGGATTGTCCTTCGATGTGTCCGATTGCAAATTCATATTGGGGTCCTCATTGTGGAGCCCCAGCCGGCCGCTCACCGCCGGTTGGGGCGGAGCTGGCGGGAGTTGTGATTCTCAGCGAATCAACCGGTGTCCCCGCCGGCTCCGAACCCGTACGGGTACGGCGGCGGGAATTCGCGCTGCTACAGCGGCAATAGCCGCAATCACTGCCGCTACTGGAGCGAGAGGTGCAACAGCTGCTGAAAACACGTTGTGACCTTACCGGAATGGTTCCGACTGCGCCTCATTTGCCAAATATTTCGTCCGACAGCTCAACGACCCCGTCAATTCAACGAACCACCTAAGGTTGCACCATGAGCCGACAATTGACCGGTGAAACCACCGAATTACTCCAACAGATGATCAGGAACGCTTGCGTCAACGACGGATGTCCTGATTCTGGTGAAGAGGTCCGTAACGCAGACCTTCTGACGAATGTCCTCGAGGGCTCAGGACTCGATGTCGAACGTTTTGAATCACGACCAGGTCGCTCATCAGTTGTCGCCCGTATCGAAGGCCGCGACCCCAACGCTCCAAAACTCTGCCTAATGGGCCACACCGATGTGGTCCCCGTGAGCCCCGACGGGTGGGAGAACGACCCATTCGGTGGCGAACTCATCGATGGCGAGGTGTGGGGTCGCGGTGCGATCGACATGTTGAATCTCACCTCTTCAATGGCAGTCGCATTCCGTCATCTTGCAGATTCAGGTTTCACCCCATCAGGTGACCTCATTTATTTCGGTGTGGCCGATGAAGAAGCCGGCGGCACCTGGGGTGCGGAATGGATGTTCGAACATCACCCAGATGTCATCGACGCTGACTATGTGCTGACCGAACTCGGTGGATGGTCAAGCGTTGATCATGAGGGGCATCGAAAAGTCACGATCAACGTCGGCGAAAAAGGGATTGCCTGGCGGAAACTTCGGGTGCGTGGAACTCCTGGGCATGGCTCAATGCCATGGGGAAGTGACAATGCTCTCGTGAAAGCCGCTGAAGCCGTTCGCCGACTCGCGTCGTTCCGGCCAGCAACCCAGATCACCGACATTTGGCGGGGCCAAGTCGCTGCAATGCACATTTCCGAGGAACAAAAAGCGGTCCTTCTCGACCCGGCGCAGGTCTGGGATGCGCTCGCCACCATGCCAGTTGGTGCCGCCCGGTCATGTCATGCGCTGACGCATACGACGATCTCACCGAATGTCATACATCCTGTTGAACTGCAGAAGACAAATGTCATTCCAGATGTGGTCGATCTTGTTGTTGATATTCGAACACTTCCCGGCACAACTGAGGCGGATGTACTCTCAATGATCACCGAAGCACTAGGTGACCTCGCCCCTCATGTCGAAATCTGCGAGGCAGAACAGCAGGCAGAGGGCACCCAATCTCCGATCGATACCGCTCTATGGGATGTGATCTCACATCAGACTCAGATCGCATATCCGGGGGCTGAGTTGCTTCCGGGACTGGTCGTGGGGGGAACTGACGCTCGGTTTTATCGGCAACGTGGACGCGTCGGATACGGAGCAGGCTTGTTCTCGCCATCAATGGATATGGCGACCTTTGGCAACAGATTCCACGGTCACAACGAACGTATCGATGTCGAAAGCCTTGGACTCGCAACCGAATTTTGGATCGGTATTTGCGAGGAACTCTTGGGGTGAACCAGCGATGACCGACCTCGAAACCCTGCCCGTAACGACGGTTCCTGAAACCGATATCACCCCTGAGACTGAAGAGCCGAAGAACGCGCACATTGT